>JAISXF010000067.1 GCA_031270845.1 Prevotellaceae bacterium | reverse complement strand
TTGAGGTCAGCTCCGGCTGCCGACAGAAGCCCTGAAAGTTTTGTAAAAAAATCAAAATGTGCTGCAAAAGGCAGCAGTTTGAAATAAAGACTAAGTAATTTTTTCATGATTGTTTTTTTTAAATTGTTAAACTGTTAAATTGCTAAATATATTGTGTTTATTTTAGTTTTTTATGGCCGGCTGACATAGGGGACCGCTTTCCCGGAGCTTCTGGGAGACCGGCTGACATAGGCAGCCGCTTCCCCAGAGCTTCCGGGAGACCGGCTGACATAGGCAGCCGCTTCCCCAGAGCTTCCGGGAGACCAGCTGACATAGGCAGCCGCTTCCCCAGAGCTTCCGGGAGACCAGCTGACATAGGCAGCTGCTTCCCCAGAGCTTCCGGGAGACCGGCTACACATGTGCGCTGCTCCCCCGGAAGCTCCGGGAGACCGGCTACACATGTGCGCTACCTTATAATTGAGAATAGGGTGTGCTGTGCTGTGCTGTGCTGTGCTGTGCTGTGCTGTGCTGTGCTGTGCTGAATGCGTCAGCGCAGCACAAAGCTACGGAAATTCTGCTTACGGCGCAAGGGCCTTCATAGAATGTTGTAAAAAAGTTATACACAGTCATCGTGGGCTTGTTGATTTAGTCAAATATTACGCAAAGGTAAAAAATCTTTTTCAACTATGAAATAAATATTAACAAATGGACGTATTTTAATTTGTCGCATCTGTGCATCCCGCGAGAGATACTGCTTTTTAGTGGAGCGTGGAAAGTTACGACAAGCGGGCAACTCTCAACGCACAACTCCTTCGTACATCAGGCTGCAGCCGCGGATGTCGCTTTGCTCGAAGCGGCCGGTAATTTCAAAGGCGCCGTCGGCATGGCGCCTGCCCAAATCCTGCGTTTCGATAAAGGCGCAGGAGTAGATATTGGCTAAATCGACGATATTGACGCCGCCGGTGGCGCCATCGGGTGCAGAGGCGAACGGGTCCGCGCGGTCGCGGATACGTACCTGCATCCACGGCGGGGTGCGAAAAAGGCCGCCACCGGACGAATAAGCCTGCGAAAGCAGCTCGGTCATCCCGTATTCCGAATGAATTTCAGGCACGCCGAAGCCTTTGCACAGCCGCCGGTGCAGTTCGGCGCGCGGCAGCTCGGCGCGTTGTCCTTTCATACCGCCGGTTTCCATCACAATCAGCGTCGGGAAATCGACCGGATAGTGTTCGGCAAAGTCGAGCAGCGCGTAGGTTACGCCGATAAGCAGTACACGCCGGCGGCGCTGCCGGAGCGTTTGCAACTGCCGGTGCAGCGCGTCGAAGTCGTGCATAAAAAAACCGCTGTCGGGGCGCCGGCTTTGCCGCATCAGCTGCTCGACCATATAAACCAGCGACGAGCCTTGCCGCTCGAGGTACGACGGCAGCAGCGCCAGTATCGTATAATCGGCCGGCGCTCCGTAGAAGAGGGTAAAAGCGGCGGTAAAGCTGCGTTCGTAGAGCCGCAGGTCGAGCAGATGATGCTGCGAGGGCTGCGCCCCGGTGGTGCCGCTGCTGGTAAACACCGCCTGCACCGCGCCCGCCGCACCGCATACGACGGGTTGCGTTTTAAAAAGCGAAACGGGGAGGAAGGGTATCCCGGCGCTGGCGTGCACGTGTGAGGGGTGCAGGCCGAGCAAATCCATGTAGGTGCGATACACCGCACACTGTTCGGCCTGCCGGCGGAACACGTCCATGCAGCGCTGCTCGAAGTCGTCGGCCGTGCGGATGGCAAACAGTTCGTCGAATTCCTCGCGGTGCATTTTATTCCCTGTTATTCTTCCTGCCGTATGCCGAACTTATACACGCACACATGCCGGTACACGTCGCCCGGGTTGAGGCGCGTCGAAGGAAACTGCGGATGGTTGGGGCTGTCGGGGAAATGCTGCGTTTCGAGCGCCAGCGCTTCGCGGAAGCGGATTGGCTTGCCGTATTTGCCGGCGGTTTTGCCGTCGAAAAAGTTCCCGCTGTAGAACTGCAGGCCGGGCTGGTCGGTATAGACCTCGAGCGTCCGCCCGCTGAGCGGTTCGTAAAGGGTCGCCGAGAGCAGGGGCTGCCCGTCGCGCCGCCAGCGTCCGTCGGCATCAATGGCGTGGCCGAGAATCCAGTTATGGTCGTAGCCCCGCCCGTTTTTCAACTGCGGATGGTTGTTGTCTATCCGGTCGCCAATGCGGACAGGCGTAAGGAAATCGAAGGGCGTGTTCTCGACCGGCATGACTTCGCCGGTAGGTATCAGCAGGCTATCGACCGGGGTGATGGCGGCGGAGTAAATCGTCAGCAGATGGTCGGTAACAGGGCCGTTGCCTTCGCCTTTCAGGTTGAAGAAGGCGTGGTTCGAGAGGTTTACCACCGTCGGCCTGTCGGTTTGGGCGCGGTAGGTTATCACGAACGCATTGTCGGCGGTGAGGGCGTAGTTTACGGTGATGCGCAGGGCGCCGGGGAAGCCGTCGTCGCCGTCGGGCGAGACACAGGAAAAGCGGATGGCGTTGGTCGATACGCTATCGACATCCCAGACCACCATATCAAGCCCTTTAAGGCCGCCGTGCAGGGTTTGGCCGTTGTTGTTCTGCGGCAGACGGTATTCGACCCCGTCGAGCGTGAAGCGCCCGCCGGCAATCCGGTTGGCATACCGCCCGACCACCGGTCCAAGGAACCGTTCGCCGTCGTTGTGAATATACCGTTCGATACACTCGTATCCTACGGCAATATCGTCGTACTTTCCGTACCTGTCGGCCGTCCACAGCGATACTACCCGCAGCCCGAAATTGGTAACCTGCATGGTCAGCCCGTTGCCCGACTCGAGGGTGTAGAGCGATACCGGCTTGCCGGCGACGGTGGTGTCGAAGGCAGCCCTGTCGAGCCGTTGCACCTCCGTCCGGCCACCCGGTACACATGCCGAGAGCAGCGCCCCGGCTATTAAAACGAAAGAATAAAGCGTTGGTTGCATACTTTTTTATTTTTGGAGTTATACATTTGAATTATCATTAACCATTCATCACAGGCTATCGCCGAAGTCGGCCTTAAATTTGGCGATCAACTGTTCAGGCCAGTCCGAAACGGGGGCTAATCCGCCCATGAAAAAGCGCAGTACCGGCGGTTCATACACAAACTTTAAGCCGCCTATGAGGCGCCGGTTTTCGTGGAGCCACACCAAGCGGTCTTCTACATATTTGAGTTGCGAGAGCGTGAAAACCCGCCGGGGTACGGCCAGCCGCAACAGTTCCATATCGGCATAGGTTTCGTTTCCGCTGGCGTCGCGCTGGCTCGATACCGACCCGCGCTCCATGCCACGGACGCCGGAAATCAGGTAGAACGCCGCCGCGAGCGCACCGGCCGGATATTGTGTTTGCGGGATATGCGCGCACATTGTCATCGCATCGACATGCGCGCCGAGGACGCCCGGCGGCGTAACCATCGGCACGCCTTTGGCCGTAAGCGAATCGACCAACCAGGCGATAAACTGCGGGCTTTGGCAAATCATCGTTTCGTCGAGCGTTTCGTACAGCCCGACGGCCATCGCCTCAATTTCGCGCACCGACATGCCGCCGTAGGTCAAAAAGCCTTCAAAGAGGGGGATGAGCGCTTCGAGCTCGCGGTATATCGTCAGGTCGTTGGTACAGATGCCGCCGCCGCGCGACGAGCTGAGCTTGCGCGCCGAGAAATATACAATATCGGAGAGCCCCGTTATTTCGGCAATGACTTCGGCCATCGTGGCATTCGCGAACTCCGGCTCACGCCGGATAACCAGCCATGCGTTTTCGCCGAGCAAACTGGCATCGAGAACGACCCGCAGCCCGTAGCGGTCGGCGATTTGCCGCACCTCGCGCAGGTTTTGAACCGAGAACGGCTGCCCGCCTATCAGGTTGGTCGAGGCCTCCATGCGGATGAACGGTATCGTCTCGCGCCCGTGTTCACGGATGACGGCTTCGAGCTTTTCGATGTGCATATTGCCTTTAAACGGATGCGCCGAGGCGATGCAGTACGCTTCGTCGTAAAGCAACTCGACAATCCGGCCGCCGTATTGGGTAATGTGCGCGAGCGCGGTGGTGAAATGATAGTTCATCGGAATCAGACCGGCGTTTTTCGTAATATAGGCTTTCGCCAGCACGTTTTCGGCCGCACGCCCCTGATGAACCGGCAGGAAATACTTTTTCTTCAGCACCTCTTCGACCGCCTGCTGGAGGCGGAAGAAGCTTTGCGAGCCGGCGTAGGCGTCATCGGCGTGCATCATGGCCGCAAGCTGCCGGTCGCTCATGGCGTTGGTGCCGCTATCGGTGAGCATGTCGAGGAACACGTCCTGCGTGGTGAGCCGGAACGTATTGAAGCCGCCTTCGTGCAGCGCTTCCAGCCGGCGCTCGACAGGCACAAGGTTTAATTTCTGAACCACCCGCGCCTTGTGCAATTCCAGCGGGATGGTCTCGCCATTGTAAAATTTGATTTTAACGGTGTTCTCTTTATTCATCTTCATTCTTGTTTGGTAGAAAAGGCCGCAAAGGTACTAAATTAATTATGAAGTATGAAGTATGAAGTATGAAGTATGAGGTATGAACGATGAACGATGAACTATGAACCGGCATCGGGATTATGTTAGGCGGTTAAGCGGAACGGCTGTGAGATTTTTCGCAATAGGTAGAAAGTGTCTCCGCAATGCTGAGAAATTTTTCGCTGAGAAATTTTTCGCAATAGGTAGAAAGTCGCTTGACGACGTCGAGAGACTTTCTACCATATGTAAAAAGTCGCTTGACGACGTCGAGAGACTTTCTACCATATGTAAAAAGTCGCTTGACGACGTCGAGAGACTTTCTACCATATGTAAAAAGTTGCTCGACGACGTCGAGAGACTTTCTACCATATGTAAAAAGTGTCTCAGCAATGCGGAGAAATTTTTCGCTGAGAAATTTTTTTCCATAGGGGGAAAGTCGCTCCACGACGTGGAGAGACTTTCCCCCATAGGCAGAAAGTCGTTCCACGTCGTGGAGAGACTTTCCCCCATAGGGAGAAAGTTGCTCCACGTCGTGGAGAGACTTTCCCCCTATGGAAAAAAAGTCGCTCGACGACGTGGAGAGACTTTCCCCGAATAACGAGTTCATCCTTCATACTTCATACTTCATACTTCATACTTCATCGTTCATCGTTCATCGTTCCTAATGTGCCTGTATTTTCGTAGCTTTGCATCTTTAAATAATATATGGAATAACAAAAAACAAATAACATGGCAAAAACAAAAACCGTGTATTTCTGCCAGCAGTGCGGCTTTGAGTCGGCGAAATGGTTAGGGCGCTGCCCGTCGTGCGGCGAATGGAATACGTTTGTAGAAGAGGTCGTAAGTAAGGGCGGCGGCGCAGCGTACGGCGATGTTTTTTCGTCGGGAAAAGCGGTCGCGCAACGGGTCGATGAAATCAGCTTCGAGCAGCAGCCGCGCTTAAATATCGAAAACGGGGAAGTCAACCGGCTATTGGGCGGCGGACTGGTAACAGGGTCGCTGGTGCTTATCGGCGGCGAGCCGGGCATCGGCAAATCGACGCTGAGCCTGCAATTAGCCTTGCATGCGCCGTCGCTGAAAACACTGTACGTGGCCGGCGAAGAGAGCGCGCAGCAAATCAAACTGCGTGCCGACAGGCTTCGCGGCGACGGCCGTAACTGTTATATTTTAGGCGAGACCTGCTTAGAGAACATCCTGGCACAGGCGCAGCAGCTACAGCCCCGCTTTATGGTCATCGACTCCATCCAGACGCTGTTTTCCGAACGGGTGGAGTCGTCGGCAGGCAGCATTTCGCAAATCCGCGAATGCGCGGCGCAGTTGCTCAAATTTGCCAAGCAGACGGGCATCCCGATTTTTATTATCGGGCATATTACGAAAGACGGCAGCATCGCCGGCCCGAAGGTGCTCGAGCATATTGTCGATGTCGTATTGCAGTTCGAGGGCGACGGGCATCATGCCTACCGGCTGCTTCGCAGTATCAAAAACCGCTTTGGCTCAACGGCCGAAATCGGCATCTTTGAAATGCTGGGCAGCGGACTGCGCGAAGTAAGCAACCCGTCGGAAATACTCATTACGCAACACGACAGCGCCCTGAGCGGTATAGCCGTAGCGGCAACGCTCGACGGTATCCGTCCGCTGCTGATAGAAACCCAGGCGCTGGTCAGCAGCGCCGCCTACGGGACGCCCCAGCGGTCGGCGACAGGGTTCGACGTCCGCCGGATGAATATGCTGCTGGCCGTACTGGAGAAGCGCGCGGGTTTTAAGTTAGCAATCAAAGACGTATTCCTGAACATGGCCGGCGGCCTGAAAGTGGTCGATCCGGCAGTCGATTTGGCGGTGGTAACGGCCATCCTCTCGTCGAACTTCGACATCCCGATACCGTCGCGCTATTGCTTTGCGGCGGAAGTCGGACTGAGTGGCGAAATCCGCCCCGTCGCCCGCATTGACCAGCGGATTGCCGAAGCGGAAAAAACAGGATTCGAGCGGATATTTATTTCCCGCTACAATCAAAAAGGCTTGCCCCCCACAAAAAGCATGGAAATAATAGCGGTATCCAAAATGGACGAACTGCTGCGCGCCGTATTCCGAAATGAAAAAGGATAAAAAAAGCGCTACGCGCGCAGCGCCTTTTTTCATCCTTTCATTCCGCTACATAATCGTTGCGGATAACTTGCATTTCCGTACGGCGGTTCAATGCGTGGCAAATTTCCTGCTGTGCTTCGTTACTGATGGAGTTAATAAATTTTTCGTCCAACTTCTGGCCGGCACGCAGGAACGAATGTTGCCGGACTAAGGCTTCATCAACCGTTTTGGGTTCCGATTCTCCGAAGCCGACGGCTTCCAGACGCCCCTCGTCGATGCCGTTTTGTATCAAATAATCAACAACCGACTGCGCCCGGCGTTGCGACAAGTCCATATTGGCGGCATCGCTGCCGCGGTTGTCGGTATGGGCGCGCAGTTCGACGATAATCCGTTCGTTGTCCTTCATAATAGAAACCAGCGAATCGAGCGAGGTGCGCGAGGCATCGCTCAGCGTGGCCTTGCCGAAATCGAAAAAGATATTGGGGATTTCGATGGGACGGTCGGTTGATGTGAGGTTGAAGGTGTCGCGGTGTGTGTGGCCGTTTTCCCATTCTTTGCTTGAGAAGCGTAATTTGCCGTTCAGGAAGCCCTGGAGCGATGCGATGGCGATATAATCCAATCCGGCATTTACGCGAAAACGGACGATTCCGTCGGCTTCGGTACGTTTGCGCAAAATGGCGCCGTTGCTTCCGATTAAGCGGATCTCGGCGTTTCCCAGCACGCTGCCCGTGCGCCCGTTCCGAACTACGCCTTCAAAGAAATATTCTACCGGTTTGACATCGCGGGCAAAGCGGAATATGTCGTCGCCACCGCGTGTTTTTCCTCGAATTGTACGGCGCGAGGAGAAATACCCGCGCTCGTTGTCGCGTTCAAAAATAATGGCAAAATCGTCGGCTGATGAATTGAGCGGCCGACCGACGTTTTCGATGTTCCACCCGGCGAGGCTGTCGGGGAGCGCACGGAAAATATCAAGCCCGCCGAATCCCGGATGCCCGTCGGAGGCGAAGTACAGCGTGCCGTTGGAGTGGGCAAAGGGGTACATTTCATTGCCCTGTGTGTTTATCTGTGCGCCGGCGTTAATCGGTTCTCCCCAATCGTCGGAAGGCCCGTTGCGCGTTACTTTCCAGATGTCCATTTGCCCCATGCCTCCGGCTAAATCCGAGACGAAGTAGAGGGTCAAATCGTCGGCCGAGAGGGTCGGATGCGCCGCGGTAATGCTGTCGGGTACGAGTCTAAGGTTTTCCGGTTCGCTCCATTCGTCGGCTTTTCGCTGGGCGGTATAAATTTGGCATCCCGTTTTTTCGCGTCTCACTTTCAGGCAGCGTGTAAAAAATAAGGTGGAATAGCCGCTGTTGAAAGCCACGGCTCCGTCGTCGAACTTTGTATTGATTTCTTTTCCCAGGTTGCGCGGCTTATCCCATTGTCCGCTGCGGGCAAGGCGGGTGAAGTAAATATCGGAGTACAATGTGCCTGTAACGTCATAGGTTTTTTTGCCGGTGTTGTCGGTTTTGCGTGTGGAAGAAAACAGTATCGTTTCGTAGTCGTCGGCGCCAAAGGCCGGGGCAAAATCGTTGGCTGTCTGGTTCAGCGCCGGTACAGGTTCGATGGCGTATGTGAGGGAGTCGGCCGGATAGTTTTCAATCCATTCGAGCGATGCCAGCGCCAGGTCGGCCTGCGGGTCGTCGGGGCGTTCCTGTTTATAGCGTTCGAACTGCTCCCTGGCCTGTTCGTATTTTTCGCTTGACATCAGCGCCTGGCCGTAGCGCAGGTACAGTTCGGGATTGCCGGCCGTTTTATGCCGGCGGAAAAATATACTGTAGGCCATCTCGGCGTCGCGCGGTTTGCCTGTCCGGCGGTAGCATTCGGTATAATTAAAATAGGCCGGTTCGACCCGCGCCGGCGGTACTTTTTTCGACCGTACTGCCTTTTTGTATATCCCGGCTGCTTTGGCATAGCCGCCTTCTTCAAAAAGCCGGTCGGCCTTATTGAGGCGGCTTACCACGCTGCAGGAGGTCAGCAGAAGCCCTATGCATAATAAATATAACGTATTTTTTTTCAACCTAAATTTTCTAACAGACCGCAAAGGTAACAAGATAAAAGAAGAATGCCAAATTTTTTTTTCAGGGCTATCGCATCAGAAAATCACCTGATTTTCTCGTCTCGCTCGGAGCGGGGAAAGAAAATCAGTTGATTTTCTCGTCTCGCTCGGAGCGGGGAAAGAAAATCAGTTGATTTTCTCGTCTCGCTCGGAGCGGCGAAAGAAAATCAGTTGATTTTCTCGTCTCGCTCGGTGCGGCGAAAGAAAATCAGTTGATTTTCTCGTCTCGCTCGGAGCGGGGAAAGAAAATCAGTTGATTTTCTCGTCCTGCTCGGTGCGGCGAAAGAAAATCAGTTGATTTTCTCGTCCTGCACGCCCTTTGATAATTATTTCGATACATCATGCGTAATTTCCCAGAAATTTGACTAATTGTTCGACGGCTTTGCCCCGGTGCGAGAGGCGGTTTTTTTCTTCTACCGGCATTTCGGCAAAGGTACACGGGTAGCCATCGGGACGGAATATCGGGTCGTAGCCGAAGCCTTGCGTGCCGTGTAATTCTGTAAGGATTTCGCCCTCGACGCGGCCTTCAAAGGCATATTCGCGCCCGTCTAAAATCAGGACAATCACACAGCGGAAGCGGGCGGCGCGGTTGGTTACGCCGTGCAGTTTTTGTAAAACCAACTGCATATTGGCCACCGAATCCTTTTCGTCGCCGGCATAGCGGGCGGAATATACGCCCGGCGCGCCGTTGAGGGCATCAATTTCCAATCCGGTATCATCGGCAAAGCACGGCTGTCCGAATTTTTCAAAGATAAAACGCGCTTTCTGCCGCGCGTTCTGCTCCAGTGTGTCGCCGGTTTCGGGGATGTCGTCGGCATAGCCGGTTTGTGCCGGTGTGACGACCTCAAATGCGGCGCCCAGCAGGCGCTGCACTTCATCGACCTTGTGTTGATTGGCCGTAGCAAAAAGCATTTTCATATATACTAAATGATTGGTCGGAGTGACAGGACTCGAACCTGCGACCTGATGCTCCCAAAGCATCTGCGCTAGCCAACTGCGCTACACTCCGCAATATCCATCGCTACGTACGCGGGGCTGCAAAGGTACAATTCTTTTAGCGTATATCAAAAATGTTTCCTACTTTTGTGGAAAATTACGAAAGGATAATCAAAAAATAGAAAAACAGGAAGATGAAATCTATCATAGGCATCGGCAATGCATTAGTCGATATTTTAGCCCCGCTTGAGAGTGACGAATTACTCCGGCAATTCAACCTGCCGAAAGGCAGTATGCAGCATGTGGATGAGACTGTCAGCAGCCATATCTGGAATGAAATCCGGACGCGCGAAGTGCAAATTGTGGCCGGCGGCTCGACCTCCAATACGCTAAACGGTACGGCAGAACTCGGCATGCCAAGTACGTTTATCGGGAAAACAGGGAACGACGAGCTCGGGCGCCTGTTTGCCGACGACCAGCGGGCGCACGGCCTGCAATCGATCTTATTACACAGTCCGCAGGCCACAGGCCGCTGCACGGTATTTATCACGCCCGACACGGAACGCACAATGGCCACTTACCTGGGCGCCGCTATCGAACTTGTGCCCGACGACCTGAACCCCGCAATGTTCGACGGGTATGATTATTTTCATATCGAAGGCTATTTAGTGCAAAACCTCGATTTGGTGCGGCGGGCGGTCGGTCTCGCCAAATCCAAAGGCCTGATTATCTCGCTCGATTTGGCGAGCTACAACGTCGTAGAGGCGCATAAAGACTTCCTCTCAGAGATCATTCAAGACTACGTCGATATTGTATTTGCCAACGAAGCCGAAGCGGCGGCCTTTACCGGTCGGAACCCCCTCGAAGCGGCACAGGAAATGAGCCGGTATTGTCGGATTGCAGCCGTCAAAATCGGCGAACAGGGATCGCTCATACAGTGCGGCGAGGCGCTGCACACCATCCCTGCCTGCCCCGCTCAGGCTATCGACGCTACCGGCGCCGGCGATTTATATGCCGCCGGCTTTCTGTATGCGCACGCCTCCGGCCGTCCCCTGCCGCAATGCGGCCTGATGGCATCGACCGTAGCGGCCAAAGTAGTAGAAATAATCGGCAGCCGCATTGACAAAGAAACATGGGCAACATTACGGTAATGGTTACTCAGGCAGCAACGGAAATTATAGTGAAAGAATGGGAAAAACAGGAACTCTCGTATCTTGGCTTTTCTCCTTCGTTCCGGCAAACGGTTATTGCCGACCTCACACCGCAGATGCACAGCGCGGCAAGCAATATCCGAGGGCTTCGCAAGGAGCTCGTCCCGCTCCTGTATGCCCGTATCGGGTATGCCCGTTTTGTGGAGCGGCAAAAGGAAAAAGGCGTTGAAAATCCTTTCGCACGGACTGTCCGCACATGGCTCCAGCGGCAACTCGACACCCTCCGGCAGCAGTCGGCTGCATCCGACTGGGATGCCGTGATAAAAACCCGGCAAAGCCTGCCCTTCTACCTTACCGCCCTGCTTCTCGAAGACCTCTTCCAACCATTTTACCATTCAACAAAGACGTTCTTTACGCCCGACGAACTCAAAGGCTACTTCTGGAACGAGGCACTGAAAATATACCCGCTCCGGTTCGAACAGTTCATTGTACAGCTGCGCCGTAACGACAGCGATTTTTGGAATTGCGTATGCGAACTGTTAAATAAACTGGCATCCCATGTCACAAAAGCGAAAATCTGGTCATCTACCTATAGAGACATCGCAAAAGACGAGGTAACGACCGAAAGTTATGTCGAGCTGAATCGAAAAGTGCGGATGCAGGAAGTCGCGTTTAACGACGCCGTTCACTTTCGCCACTATGCGTACAGAATATGCGTCAATAAAATGCACGAATATTGCCGGCGAAACAAAAAAAACGAAGCGACGGACGAATTGGATGCCGGAGCCTTCCGGTTTGCCGATGAAAATATCGACGACGCTGCCCCGGCGCCAATCGACTGCGATGTGGAAAACGAATACGAAATGGCACGTCTGGCCGCCCTCATACTGCTCGACACCCGCCATCCGCTCCACCGGCGCTTGGTCGAAGGACGGCACGACAAAGTACTCCTGTTGATAGACGTAGCGGTCAATGGCCTTTCGTACGACGAAATTATTGAAGAACGTTATAACGGCGCGGCGCTTTCGGACGCCGAGCGAAAACGCCTGAACGAAAACCTCAGGCAGGAATGTACAAGAATAAAAAAGAATATTGTAAAACAATTAAAAACAATCCTTCAGCAACGATGATTAACCACAGCAACCATCCGGAAAGGGAACAGATTCGGGACTACCTCATGAACCGGATGAACGACGAGCAGGAAGCCGTTTTTCAGGCGCATCTGTTATCGTGCCCCGACTGCCGGGCGCAGCTCGACGCCATCCGCAGGCTGGCGGAAGCCCTGGAACCCGAACAGCAGGCGCGAAAAACGCACCGGATAATGTGGAGAACACTCATGGCCGCCGCCATAGCCGTATTGCTGGCCTCCGGCACGCTGTTATACCTCCGGTACCGGGCGCCCGCCGGAATGCCCCTGCCGGAAATAACCGCCGGTGCGCCCGACAGCGCCCCGTCCCCCCCCGATCAAATCCCCCCCGCAAAGCCGCCCGAACCGCTGCACGCCGACCATCTGCCGGCGCAAGAAATAAAACAGGAAACCCCCGAACCCGACCTCAAACCGTCCGGCGACACCCTGCCCCCCGAAACCGACAACCACAGCCCGGCGCATACCCTCTCCCCTACCATGTCGGCCCCACCGCCCCGGTACGCCACGGGGGACTCCATCAGGAATTAGGAGCTGCGGCAGGCAGGCCATTCCCCGACAGGGGAGTCCTTTGCCCCTTTTCATCCATTTTCATCCCCGCAGGCAATTTCTTTATCGCTGTTTGGTATTTTACAAAGAAATTTTATGTACCTTTGTCCCTCCATTCAGACTCCGTAGCTCAGTTGGTAGAGCAACAGACTCTTAATCTGTGGGTCGTGGGTTCGACCCCCACCGGGGTCACTGAAATGATGCTAAAGGTATTGCAACGGAAATTTACGCTTCACGGTTTTTTCCGTGAACACAGTACGGGCTGCTACGGCACGGTATTATTTCATTTAGGGATACTGATAATCCTCTTTTCTGCAAAATTATATTCCATCAGCACTAAAGAATTGTCCATTATGCTCGATTTTACAGAGCCGGACATCGAAGAAATCCAACAGCGACAGGAACAGCAACGCCTCGCGGTGAAGAACGCCTTAAACCGGCAAATCGACGCGTCGCGCAGTACCCGCAGCGCCGCCGAAGTGCGCAACGTGGCCGTCAATGTGGCCGCATTGCGCAACCAGCCCCTGCGCGACGACCGCAATACGAACATCAACGCGCTGAACGAAGAAGCCCGGGCGGTGCAGGAGAGGCTCAATGCCTCGCGGCAACAGTTGATCGACAGGCAGGGCGCCGACGATGTCGCCCGCCCGTCGAACAGGCCGGCAGCGACGACTGCCGCCGTTTATCAGGGGCCGTCGGTTATCCGGTACGAGCTCGGCAACCGGAAAGCGTTCTCGCTGCCCGTGCCGGCCTACCAGTGCCAGAACGGCGGCGATGTAAAGGTACTTATCGAAGCCGACAGGCGCGGGTATGTGAAATCGGCCAAGACAGACGCCGCCGCCTCGTCGAACGACCGCTGCCTGCAGGAAGCCGCCCTGACGATGGCGAGGCTGTCGCGCTTTGAAGTCGATGTCGCTGCGCCAAACCGGCAGGCGGGCTATATCATATACCGCTTTTTTGCGCAGTAAAAGCCGGCGAAACCGTATGTTTAACCCCGCAACACATCTAACCCCGTTATGACGCTGCAAGAGATAGCCCGATTGGTGGACGGAGAGATTGTCTGCGGTGCAGAGCGGGCGCAGGAGGTCATCGAATACGGCTTTGCTTCCGACCTGATGAGCGATGTGCTGACACAAAAACGCTCGAACTTTTTACTGATTACCGGCCTCGCCAATATCCAGACCATCCGCACCGCCGAAATATCCGACGCCCAATACATCCTCTTTGTCCGCCGTAAAAAAGCGACGCCCGACATGCTGAAGCTGGCTGCCGATAACGACATGACGCTTATCCAAAGCCCCTTTTCGATGTTCAAAGCCGCCGGAATCCTTTACTCCGCCGGATTAAAACCGGTTTATTAACCCTAACGGAAATCAACGATGCAACTGACTTTTCACGTACAGGGAGGCGATTTTACCCGCGCCGGCGATGCCGCGAGCCAGGTAAAGAAAACGCTGAAGCTGCTCAATATCGACCCCGGCATTACCAAACGGGTAGTCGTGGCGCTGTACGAGGCGGAAGTCAATATCGTAGCCCATGCCTGCCGCGGCGTTATTACCGCCGACATCGACCCGGAGCAGATACGGCTGCGGCTCGAAGACGAAGGACCGGGAATCGCCGATATTGAACAGGCCATGCAGCGGGGGTTCTCGACCGCCTCGCCCAAAGTGCGCGAAATGGGCTTCGGCGCCGGCATGGGACTGCCCAATATCCTCGAAAATGCCGACCGGCTTGATATCGACTCCGTCGTCGGGAAAGGCACAACGCTCACCATTACCGTCGCCCTGCAATAACCCGTAAAAGTATGGAACAGCAAGCCTTTCACCATGCCCTGAAAATACGGCACGACGTATGTACCGGCTGCTCGCACTGCATGAAAGTGTGCCCGACGGAAGCCCTGCGCGTCCACGGCGGCAAAGCGCTGCTGTATCCCGCATGGTGTATCGACTGCGGCGAATGCCACCGCGCCTGCCCGACACGCGCCATTGTCGTGGAGGACGACGATTTTACGAAAATCTTCCATTACCGGCGCCGCATTTTATTAATCCCCTCGATATTTATCGGGCAGTTTGGCGCCGGCGTATCGCGGCAGGAGATTATCGACATCCTGCTCAACCTCGGCTTTACCGATGTGCGCGAAGCGGAACACGGGGTCGATTTTTTAATCGACGAAATCAACCGCTACGTCCAAACGCACGACAGGCCGGTGATTTCCTCGTTCTGCCCCGCCGTAACACGGCTGATACAAATCCGATTTCCGGCGCTGGTCAATCATCTGCTGCGGCTCAAACAACCGCTCGAAATAACCACCGAATATTTCCGCCAGCGGTATGCCCGACAAGGCATCGACCCCGCCGAGATAGGCCTTTTCTACCTGACCCCCTGCGCCGCCAAAATCGCCTCCATCAAAGCGCCGGTGGGCGGCTATGCGTCGCCTATCGACGGCGTCATCAATATGCATTATATGTATAACCGCGTCCTGCAGGAGTACCGGCAACGCGGGAAAGAACGCCCCGCGACGCGCGAAACACAGGTCTCGGCGCGCGGTATGACCTGGTCGCTCACCGGCGGCGAAGTCCGGCACATCAACGGCAAAGGGCTGGCCATCGACGGAATTGAAAACGTGGTGGAATTTCTGGAGCGGCTCGAAAACGACGAAATCGCCGGCGTCGATTACCTCGAACTGCGCGCCTGCGACGAGAGCTGCGCCGGCGGCATCCTCACCCCCTACAACCGGTTCCTGGCCGCCGAATGTATCCGCCTCAACGCCCGCGACCAGACCGGCGAAAACGACGCCGTTGACGACTACCGGCAATACCTCGCCGGCCAAATCGACGTCGGCGAAATCCGCCCGCGGTCGATGGTTAAGTATGATTTGGATATTACGAAAGCCCTGCAGAAAATGGAAAAAGCCCGCGCCCTGAAAAACGCCCTGCCCGGTATCGACTGCGGCGCCTGCGGTGCGCCAAGCTGCGATGCCCTCGCCGAAGACATCGTCCGCGGTCAGGCCGCCATCGAACACTGTATCTTTATCCAGAACAGCCACGAAAAACAGGGTCTGCTCACGCCGGAACAAAGCCTCCAAATCATGGAAAAAATATGGAACCGGTGAACATAAGGCATCATCAAAATAAACAGGATATATGAAAAAAAAAGTGGTAGTATTATCGGGCGCAGGAATGAGCGCTGAAAGCGGCATCAATACATTCCGCGATAGCGGAGGCCTCTGGGAACAGCACCGCATCGAAGACGTCGCCACGTACGAAGGATGGCTCAAAAACCGAAAATTCGTGCTTGATTTCTATAACCGGCGGCGCAAGCAGCTGCTAACCGCAGAGCCAAACGCCGGACACCGGGAGCTGGTTCGGCTCGAGCAAGCCTTCGACGTGCATATTATCACCCAGAATGTGGACGACCTGCACGAGCGCGCCGGCTCTTCCAGCGTGCTGCACCTGCACGGCGAACTCCGAAAAGCCCGCAGCACGATCGATCCAAATTATATCGTCGAAATCGACGGCTGGGAACTGACCGAAGGTATGACCGACCCGCAGGGCGCGCAGCTGCGTCCGCATATCGTATGGTTCGGCGAGGCGGTGCCGATGATCGATCGCGCCGCCGAGCTTAGCGGACAGGCCGACATTTATATTGTCGTTGGCACTTCGATGGCGGTGTATCCGGCGGCGGGGCTTATTCATTATGTCCCGAAGCGCACGCCGAAGTATATCGTCGATCCGAACGATGTACCGGTCGGCGTGCCAAATGTCCGCTACATCAAAGAACCGGCCACTGTCGGGCTGAAAAAATTAGTCGATGAACTAAAGAACATGGACTTTGAGAACATAGACTTTTAGACAATAGACGTAAAGACAGTAGGGGCGAACCGATGTGTTCGCCCTTTTTTTTAGTTGAAAGTTGAGTTCAACGGAAGGCTCGTTGAGTTCAACGGAAGGCTCGTGGAGTTCAACGGAAGGCGCGTGGAGTTCAACGGAAGGCGCGTGGAGTTCAACGGAAGGCGCGTGGAGTTCAACGGAAGGCTCGTTGAGTTCAACGGAAGGCGCGTTAAGGATAACGGAAGACTCGTTAAGGATAACGGAAGGCTCGTTAAGGATAACGGAAGACTCGTTAAGGATAACGGAAGACTCGTTAAGGATAACGGAAGACTCGTTAAGGTCAGCGAGCGGCTCACTATTGTCTATTGTCTATGTTCTATTGTCCATGTTCTATTGTCCATGTTCTATTGTCCATGTTCTATTGTCCATGTTCTATTGTCCATGTTCTCGTCATTCGTAATTCGTAATTCGTAATTTAATTTTTACCTTTGCAGCGGATTAACCAAACTTGCTATTGTATATGTTAAAATTTACACCGGAACAGGAAACGCTTTTTCGCAAATTCAAAGAAGGGGATGACGACGCATTTTCGTTTTTTTACCAGTTGTTCATCAACGATTTGTACGCATACGGTCGCGGCCTGTGTGCGGAGAGCGAATGGGTGAAGGATTGTGTCCAGGATGTGTTCCTGAAGGTCTATTTTATGGAAAAGGAATATGAGTCGCTGGCTCATTTCAAATATTTTTTGCTGAAGTCGATTAAAAATAAATTGTACGATTTATATAAATCCAAGTCGTTTTCTGCGACCACTCCGCTTGTCGGTACGGGGTTGGATTTCATGCTCTCCGCTACCGTGCTCGATGAGATGATAGGAGCCGATGACAAGCAAATTATTAAACAAAAAATCGACGCCCTGCTTTCAAAACTTACCGCCCGGCAGCGGGAAGTGATTTATCTCCGGTTTATCGAGGAAATGGATTATGCCCAGATAGCCGAATTGCTGGGGATGAACGTAACCTCGGCGCGGAAATTGGTCTCCCGCTCCCTCAAGCGGCTAAAGGATGACCAGCTGCCGCTGTTTATCTATTTATTCCTGCTGTATTCTGTGGATTGAACGGGCTGTCGCCGTCAGGCACTTGTAGCCGCGTTCCATTTTTATTTTGCATTTTTTTTAATAGGATGGGTATATTACGAATTCTCGTTCGTATATCTGTTATATTAAAAAAATAAATGATGCAGGGTTCAAAATACAGCCATTTTTCAGCGATTGATTTTTTAAAAGACGAAGGGTTCCTCACGTGGCAGATGTTCGGTGAGGACTCCGACGGGGCGTACCGGCAGACGGTTGTGGCCGACTCGCCGGCGATAGAGCCGGCGCTGCGGGAAGCGGTGGCGCTCTATAAGCGGTATGTCAAGCTCAACGATTATCGCCTGCCGCCGTATGAAATCATGGAGCGGCTGGTGCTGTTGCAGGGGCAAATCCGGGCGGAGAAGGCGCGTCGGCGTCGGCGGCGTGTGGCGTTATGGGTTTCGGGGGCGGCGGCGGCGGTTGCGGGGCTTATTGTGAGCGCCACGCTGCTACTTCCCCCCGCGCCGGACGACAATCCTCCGGCGGCAGAAGCGCCGGTAGCCCACGAAGCGTCGTTCCCGGAAAGCAGTGAGGTGACGCTGATAGTCGATCGTTCGGCAATGGTGTTGTCGAACAATGCGCAGGTTTCTTATATGGCGTCGGGAGCTATTGCGGTGCGTACCGAGGATGCCGGCGTGGCCGGGGCGCTTATTCGGGAACCGATTGTCGAGACGAAGCAAAATAAATTAATTGTACCAAAAGGCCGGCGCTCGTCGATTATACTGGCCGATAACACGCATGTATGGCTCAATTCGGGGACGACACTGATATTCCCGGCCTCCTTCGAGCAGAGACGGGAAATTTATGTCGATGGGGAAATTTATATCGAAGTGGAAAAAGACCCGGCGCGGCCGTTTGTTGTCAAATCCTCGGCGCTCACTATCGAAGTATTGGGCACGGCCTTTAATGTCTCTGCGTATTCGTCGGATATAGAGCAGGCGGTGGTGCTGGTCGAGGGGTCGGTTGCTGTGGCGGCCGGCCGGCAGAAGATGCGGCTGCTTCCGAACCAGCGTTTTTCGACGGGCGGCGCCGGCGGCAACCAGGTCGATAATGTGGACGTAACGGATTATACCTGCTGGCGGCATGGCTGGATTCAAACCAATACGACGTCGCTGGAAGAATTAGCCACGCGCCTGTCGCGCTATTACGACCGGGAGATTGTCTGCGACGCGCGGGTGGCGCATTTAAAATGCTTCGGCAAGCTCGTCCTCTTCGACGACCCCGACAAGGTACTGCATACCATTTCCAAAAACATGAACATTGAATATCGTTACAAGAATACAAAAACAATTATATTATATCCTAAAAAATAACTGTATATGAACAAAACAACCATTCCCTTTTCTTTGAAAAAAGCGCGCTGCGTGCTTTTATTGCTGTTTGCCCTGGTGAGTGCACCGGCGCTGTCTCAGCAGACAAAAATTACCCTGAAAGTTCAGGATCAAACCATCAAGAGTATTCTTCAGCGTATTGAGAATACGAGCAATTATGTATTTTTTTATTCGGACAAAGTGCCGGCGGAGCTGTTGAAGACCGCCAGCATCGAGGTCAATGCCGAGCCGCTTTCGGCGGTGCTTGAGCGGATTTTTGCCGCTACTAATTTAACGTACGAAATTAAGGAGAACCAGGTTTCGATACTGTTGAAAAATGCGCCGGCAGCGCCACGGCCGAAAACCACTATTACCGGCATGGTAACCGACGGCAACGCCGAGCCGCTGGTCGGGGTTACGGTATCGGCTGTCGGCCATACGCAGTCGGCGCTCACCGGCATTGATGGCTCGTACCGTATTACGCTGCCCGAGGGCGTCACCCAGTTGCAGTTCTCCTACATCGGCTTTGCCGACCTGATTGAAGCAATCGACCTCCGTGCCCGCATCGACGTAACGCTCCGGGAAGGGGCGACGCAGCTCGACGAGTTAGTCGTGATTGGCTACGGGTCGGTGCGCAAGCGCGACATGACCGGGGCGGTGTCGTCTATCAAAGCGGCGGATGTGAATATGACGGCGTCGGCGTCGATAGGCCATGCGCTGAAAGGAAAGGCCGCCGGGCTGTCGATTATCCAGAACAGCGCCCAGCCCGGTGGCGGACTCAATATCCTTGTCCGCGGCGCGGGGTCGGTAAATGCCAGCAACCAGCCGCTGTATGTGGTCGATGGTTTTCCCATTGCCCAGCTCGGGCTGCCCGGCAGCGGTAATATCCTCCTGGACGGCGGTACGCAAAGCGTGTTGAATTTTTTAAATCCGAACGATATTGCCTCCATCGAAGTGCTGAAAGATGCCTCGGCTACGGCCATCTACGGCGCGCGTGCGGCCAACGGCGTGGTGCTTGTTACAACCAAACGGGGCGCCGAAGGCCAAACGACGGTTAATTACGGCGTGTCGTACGGCGTGCAGCAGCATTCCAATATTTTTGATTTATATAACCTGCAGGAATGGATGGTCGAGAAAAACACCGCCAGCTGGGATTACTGGATGTTCGACAACGACGTTACCCCCTACGGCAACCGGTCGCTGCAAGACGCGATGAATTTCCCCAAGAACGGCGTGAGATATAAGCTGCCCTATACCGATACCGAAATTGCTTCCGCCGGCGAAGGCACCGACTGGGTCGGCCTGATAACGCGGCTGGGCAGCATCCAGCAGCATAATGTGAATATACAGGGCGGCAGCACGCGGACAAAGTATCTGGTTTCGTTTAATTATTTCGACCACGACGGAATTATTAAAAATTCGAGCATTACGCGCTACACCGGCAAGGTCAATCTCGACCACGCTATTAATGATTATGTAAAATTAGGGGTCAATATCGTCGCTACGCGGCTCGACAACGACAACCGGGCACTGGGCGACAAAGGGAATGAACAGTCCGGGCTGCTGCGTGCCGCCGTGCAAATGGGGCCGCATATTCAGGCTATCGACGAGGCCGGCAACTATCCGATTAACCCCGAACTGCCGACCCAGCCGAACGCTTACTCGCTGCTCAATGTGCAGGACAACGGTCGGATGGATCGCCTGCTCGCCAATACCGACCTGGTGATAGAGCCGATGAAGGGATTGCGCATTAAACTGGCTGCCGGCGCCGACATCGCCTACCAGAGCCGGAAGACTTACATGCCGAAATCGACCCTCCACGGAGGCCTCTCGAACGGCACCGCCACCATCAATCAAACCCTCAACGAGCAGTTCCTGCTCGAAGGCACGGTGAACTATACGGCAACATGGAACGACATCCACCGCTTCAGCGCCCTCGCCGGCGCATCCTTCGAAAGCTTAGTTGGTAACGGTCATGACATGCGCAATAACGATTTTATTATCGACGGCTTTGGCTATAACAACATGGGGGCGGGCGTCGGCGTGAAGCAACTCTGGTCCTGGGGCAACGAAAATAAGATGAAATCGCTCTTTACCCGTATCAACTATACGCTGCTCGACCGCTACCTGCTCACGGCCACATTCCGCGCCGACGGCGCCAGCGTATTCGCCCGGAACCACAAGTGGGGCTATTTCCCTTCCATTGCGCTGGCATGGAATATCTCCGAAGAGCCGTTTATGGAAAGCCTCCGCTCGACACTCTCGATGCTCAAGCTGCGCGGCAGCTACGGGCAGACAGGCAACTCCGCCATCGTCGAAAACGCCTTTGCCGCCTACACGGCCTCGCCGGCCTGGAATACGATTGATGACGCGCAAATCGTCGGCGTATTCCAAAGCCGCCTCGAGAACCCTAACCTGAAATGGGAAACAACCACCGAGTTTAATGTCGGGTTGGATGTGGCGCTCTACGGCGGCCGGTTTTCGATGTCGGTCGAATTTTACAACCGCATCGTATCCGACCTGCTAAATTACAAGTCGCTGAATATTTACCATGACATCAGCCGCGTGATAGCCAATATCGGACGGACGCAAAGCCGCGGACTGGAGATTACCGTCAATACAAAGAATATCGACACCGACAACTTTGCGTGGTCAACCGATTTTACCTTCTCGACCTACCGCGACCGCTGGCTCGAACGGACGGCCGAATGGAAGCCGGCGGTGTACGAACAGGTCGATGACCCGATACGCGCCCGGTATTCGCGCGTGGCCGACCATATCCTGCAGGTAGGCGAGGCGCCCCCGGCGTCGCAGCCCGACCTCAAGCCCGGACAGTTAGTCATCCGCGACATCAACGGCTACCGGCGCGACGAGTACGGCGACCCGATAGTCGAAAACGGCATGTTTCTCCTCACCGGCGCCCCCGACGGCATCATCGACGATGCCGATACGCGCCTGATGGGTTCCACCGACCCGTCGTGCATCATCGGCTTCTCGAACCGCTTCCGGTGGAAAAACATCGACTTCAGCTTTGATATAAACGGCCTCTTCGGGCGGTCAATGGAAGACCTGACGTTTATTGTCTTAGGCTCCTCGGCCGACGGCATCGCCCAGTATGGATACAATGGCCTGCGGACACTGCGCGACCGCTGGATGCCCGATAAGCCCTCGACCACGCGGCCAAGCTCGTTCTACGGCTGGTCGCAATACGGCCGGGGCGACTGGTTCCTCCAGAACGCCTGGTTTCTCCGCCTGCAAAGCATCGCTATCGGCTATACGCTGCCGAAGATTACGGTGCTGGGAAAATTCGCGCCCGTCATCCGCCTCTATGCCGATGCCAACAACCTGTTTATCCTCACGCCCTACACGGGGCTTGACCCCGAGACCGACGTCTATGCCGCAGCCTACCCCAACGCCCGTACATTTACCTTTGGACTTGATATTAAATTTTAAAAAAATAAAAGAATGAAAACAACATTTCATACCATCATCCTTATCCTGCTGCTATCGGCCGCCGGCAGTTGCGGCGACCTCGAACCGCTCAATTATTCCGAAATCAACCCGTCGGTATTTCCCAAAACCGAAGCCGACCTCGAAGCGCTTGTCATGTCGTGCTATTACCCGCTGCGCGGCAGCTGGTGGGACGGCATCAACACCAACTCCGAACGCGGGCAGATGCTTGTCAACGACTGCTGCACGGAGATTTTAACCGGCAAATACGGCGCGCAAAAAATGTGTTCCGAATTATCGTACAACGAAACCCACATCGACGTAACGAGCTTCTTCTACGTGCGCCCCGGCGCGTGGAGCGGTTCCGACGGATTTCATAACAAAATCAGCCGCTGTACCATCGTGATGGATGCCATCGAAAAAAGCAGCGTCAGTCGGGCGCTCAAAGACCGCTACCTTGCTGAAGTCCGCTGTGCACGCGGGTATCTTTCCTATATCCTCTTCGACATGTTCGGCCCGCTGATTATTGCTCCCATCGAAGTCCTGGGCGACCCCCTCACCGAAGTATCCCTCCCCCGGCTCTCGAACGACGACATGGTGCGGTTCATCGAAGAAGACCTGCTCTTTGCCGCCCAATACCTGCCCGCGCCCCCCGATGCCGTTTACGGACGATTCAGCAAGGGACTGGCCAAAACCCTCCTCATCCGCCTCTACCTGCACGAAACGGTGCACGACAAAGCATACTATAATAAAATAGAAACGCTGGCGCGCGAAATTATCGACGCCCGCTGGTATTCGTTAGTCGATCACTATCCCTCGCTGTTCGAGTTTGCCGGTATGAACACCAGCAACCCGGAGTATATCTTCATTATCCCTACATCGGTCGCAGGCCCGAACGTCGGGCAGTGGCACATGATGGTGCTGCCGCCCGAATCCGATTTTATTATCAAGGGCTGGGCAACCTCGCAAAGCACCTGGTGGTTCTACGATTCCTTTGAACCCAGCGACACCCGCAAAACATACCTTCTCGCCGAATATACCTATGAGGGACAAACCTACAACCGCGCGAACCCGAGCGCATATATCGACCTCGGACCTATCCCGCAGAAATACGAAATCGACCCAGCCGTCCCAGTCAGCAGCGGGGTAAGTAACCTCGATATTGTCATCTTCCGATACCCCGAAATCCTGCTCTCGCTGGCCGAAGCCATCGTGATGAAACCCGGCGGCGGCGTTACGCAGGAAGCCGTCGACCGGATGAACGACGTGCGGCTCCGCGCCCGCCTGACGCCTAAATCCCTCGCCGACTTCCCCTCCAAAGACGCCTTTATCTCCCAGCTGCTCACCGAACGAAGCCACGAATTTTGGTGCGAAAGCGGACAGTACCGCGCCGACCTTATCCGCTTCGACCTCCTCTACGACCGCGTCATGGAACTCAACAACAACGTCGCTCCCTACGCCGCAAAATACAAATACCTCTACCCGTTGCCCCTCTCCGTAATCGTCGATGGAAAAGGAATGGTGAAGCAGAACCCCGGATATGCGCAGTAGAATCAATAATCCATTATCAAAAATCAAAAATCCAGAATGAAACAGTTTCCCATAATCCTTATTGCGCTCTTTGGCCTGACGATGTGCTCCACGCCTGTTGACCCCTCTGAGGTGCGCACGACGGTCGATTATATCGCAAGCAACGACCTGTTCCCCAATCCCGAACGGGGCTTTTACAAACATTCCGAATGTCAGATGGGCTTCGGCCCGTCGCTCTCCGAAGCCACCCTGAGGCAGCACCGCGAACGCAACATCACGCTGCTGCTCCGTTCTTTCTACCTGAAGAATTTCCGCAACGCCCCGCTCTCGGCGCAGGCACTGACGGCATTCGACAACGATATGGCTGTTGTCCGGCGCGGCGGCGCCAAGTGCATTGTTCGCTTTGCCTACAGTAGCGCGGCCGACGAGCCTGATGCCCCGCTTTCCGTCGTCGTTCAGCATATCGGTCAGCTCAAACCGCTGTTTGAAAAGAATGCCGATGTGATTGCCGTTGTCCAGGCCGGATTTATCGGCGCCTGGGGCGAATGGCATTTCTCGTCGAACGGCCTCAATACCGCCAGCGCGCGGCACCAGGTGCTCAGCAGCCTCCTCGAAGCCCTGCCCGCAAGCAGGACGGTGCAGGTGCGCACACCGGCCTACAAGCAGGAATTTTGCCAGCGCACAACCCCCCTCACGCAGGAAGAAGCCTTCAGCGGACAGCCCGTAGCCCGCATCGCCCACCATAACGACTGCTTCTTAGCCAGCGCCAACGACTACGGAACATACATCGACGTCGAAGCCGACAAAACTTACCTCAGCCGAGAGTGCCTCTTTGTGCCTATTGGCGGCGAAACATGCCCGCCTTCGGGTATCGACCCCGCCGATGGCCCCCGTGCCTGCGACGAGATGAGGCGCCTCCGATTTTCGTTCCTCAACGAAGACTATTACCGCGGCGTCAACGACGGCTGGGTCGCCGGCGGGTACATGGATAAAATCATCCGGGAAATGGGCTACCGCCTTGTACTTATCCGCGGCGAATACAGCACCGGCATCGTACCGGGCGGAACTATCGCCGCACGCATCACCCTTCGTAATGTCGGCTTCGCACCCCCGTACAACGCCCGGAAGGCAGAGCTGATACTGAAGCACACCGTGTCGGGTGAGCGCATCATCCTGCCCACCGACGCCGACCCCCGCCGCTGGGTTCCCAACGCGGAACGCGAAATCAATGTCTCGGCCACCCTCCCCGCCAACATGCCTGCCGGCGAGTACGTCCTCTACCTCCACCTGCCCGACGCCGTCGAAACGCTCTACGGCAACCCCGACTATTCCATCCGCCTGGCCAACGAGAGCGTCTGGGAAGCCGAGACCGGATACAATAACCTATTTATGAACTATGAACTATGAACGATGAACGATGAATAACGGCAAGCATTAAAATCCAAAGAACAATATCTAAAATTAAAACAATCATGAAAAAAGTACACCAACTTAAATGGTCATTCTTACTTGCAGTAATAATGACGGCGGCAGTAGCCGCATGTAGCAAAGACGAGCCGGGCGATGACAGCGCCGGCAAAGCACGCATCGACAATGTATCCGTATCGCCGACGGACAATCTCAAATACGGCGATGCGATAACCCTCACCGCCGACCTGTCCGACGACGCGGGACTGCGCTCCTACACCGTTAAAATCAGCAATGCCGGGGGCGATTTGTACGAAAAAACAAATATGCTTACCGGAAAAACATTCAGCGTCAGCGAACAGTTTGCCATCCCGCTCCCGCCGAATGCCACCGCGGGCGACGTAACCGTGTCGCTCACCGTCCGCAACAGCGCAAACCAGCTCACCAGCGCCGATACGCGGCTGTCGAACGTAACCGTGCCGGTATTTGCCGACCTCTACATCGTCATCAACAACACGATTTATTCGATGACCCAAACCGGCAGCGTATTTGAATTTGAAGACTTCGTGCCCGCCGGCGCCACCGGCAAAATATACACCTCCCAAGACCGCACCGGGCTTTATTGGGGGCGCGAAGGCGAGGCCATCAAAGCTATGGCCGAGGGCGACATCGTCTTCGGCAAAAGCGAGGACGCATTTTTCAAAATTACCTTCGACCCTGTGTCGTTCAACCTCACCCTGGGCAACTCCCAGCAGTGGCAGCCGATGGACACCGATGTGCTGTATATATTAGGCACCATTTCGGGGCATTGGGCCGACGGCGAAATCACAACCGAACGCACTAAAATGCGCATGACCGGCTACTCGTCGGGGGCGCTCAAACGCTGGGACTGGACGCCCCCAAGCTCCGGCACCGGCAATGCCGAAGACGATATGTGGGGCAATATCGTAGCCGGACAGTTCCGCTTCAAAAAAGCCGGACAGGAGCTGTATATTCTGTTTAACGGAACGAATATCATCACCGCCGCCGATAACAAAGCCAACAGCTTTGTCGTTACCACCGGCGGCACCATCAGTATCCGCGTCATGGCCGATGCTACGGGCATTACCTCCGTCCGCCTCTACGACGCCACCCGATCGCTCGAATACCAGAACGGGAAAATCTTAGTGAACGGCATCGAACGCTCAAACAGCATCGTATTTGCCGAAGCGCCCCTCGCCCTGAAAGCCGGCAATTATTTTGTCTATGAAGGCACGCTCAACCTGACCAAAGACCAAACCGTGTCGGCCACCGGCGTCAATCTCGCGACCGCCTTTTCCGACCCCGATGTATTCGTCGGTGGCGGTAATACCTCGTGGCAATTTGTGCAGTCAACCGGGGCGTACTATGTCTCTGTCGATGCCTTCTCCGGCCACATATACATCCGCGAAAACACCGGCTACCCCAATGCCATTTACCTCAACGGCTGGAGCTGGCTCAAATACCCCGCCGACCCGCGTAGCGTATGGGATGTCAACACCGCCCTGACCCTCTACAAAAAGGCAGGGACAGACAATACCTTTGAAGCCACCTTCTACATCTACCCCTGGGGCGGCGATGTCCAACTGTATGCCTATCCGCCATCTACGGAAGAAGGCGACAAGACGCTTTTCTTTGCCGAAGATTTTGACGACCCCTCCATCGCCTACGGCGTCGGGGTTGCGAATATTATACTGCCGGTCGTAGAAGGATACCACAAAGTAACCGTAAACCTGAAGAGCGGCTTTGATGTAAACAAGGACGCGCCGCGTTACGGCTACTACTACACCGTTACGCCCAAAAGCGGACAAAAGTTTTCCCTTAGCTTCACGGCGCAATAATTACGAAAGAACATAGACTTTTAGACAATAGACGTAAAGACAAAAAGGGCGAACCGGTGTGTTCGCCCTTTTTTTAGTTGAGAGTTGAGAGTTGAGAGTTGAAAATGGCGACAGGCGAGTAACCATATTTATTGTACCTGCCGCAGGCAACTTTCAACTCTCAACTTTCAACTTTCAGCGAGCCGCTCGTTAAGGATAACGGAAGGCTCGTTAAGGATAACGGAAGGTACGTGTCTTTTGGTTCATCACGGGCATCTTGTAAACAAAAGTATTAATTTTAAAACCAATTGACTATGGGTAGCATACAGCCGGTAAAGGATGCGAATTATATCGCATGGACGCGGAACATCAAAGAGCAGCGTAACGCGCATGAAGACGATGAAACGCACGTCCGGGCTCTCGAGCAGCACCGGCAGAAAGAGAAACAATTCCTAATTAAAAAGCATACCTTTGCAGCTGGAAAAATAAAAAGTCTAACGTCTAATGAAATTGATTTTTATAGCCCATTCGGAAAAACCGGTACCGGCGCCCGTATTCTACCTTAAGCCCGATACGGCCTTGCTGCGGAGCGGACATCCGTTTTTTCATCCCGATTTTACGCATGACCTGCGCGCCGGGCTGGCGCTGGTGTTTCGCATAAGCCGCCTGGGACGCAGCATTCGGGCTGCGTTTGCCGCCCGCTATTTCGATGCCGTCGGCCTCGGTCTGTCGATGACGGCGCACGACCTCCTCGCGCAGTGCGCGAGGCAGGGATTGCCGCAGGATTGCGCCCGTGCGTTCGACTTTGCCGCCCCTCTGGGTGCGGAATTTATCCCCCTTGCCGGCCTCGGCGCCATCGGGCAATGCCGCTTCGGGTTATCGCTCAACGGCGAACTTCGCTGCGCCGATGCGTCCTGCTTCCGGCATTCCGTCGAAGAGGCCATTGCCCACGTCTCGCAGTTCCTCACCTTCCGCATGGGCGATTACCTTTTCCTGCAGACCTCCCTTGCTACCGCCACCCTCCACGCCGGCGACGAGCTGCGCGCTTCGCTCAACGGGACGGAAATGTTGAAAATGCGGATTTGCTGACAGCCCGTAAATCAAAAATGACTACCTTTGCGGCTAATTTTAAAAAAAGCATACCGATGTATAGAACACACTCCTGCGGCGAACTCCGCCTGCAACACAAAGGACAACAAGTAACGCTGGCCGGATGGGTGCAGCGTATCCGCAACTTTGGCGGCATGACATTTATCGACCTGCGCGACCGCTACGGAATTACGCAATTAACGGTCAATGACGAGTCGCCGGCCGCTGTACGCGAAACCGCCGCCGCGCTGGGGCGTGAATTTGTTCTGCAAGTAACCGGCGCGGTCGTCGAACGAAGCAACAAAAACCCGAAAATCGCTACCGGCGACATCGAAATAGCTACTGCCGCCATTGCCGTCCTGAACCCCGCCGACACGCCGCCATTCACCATCGAAGACGACAGCGACGGCGGCGAAGAACTGCGAGCCCGCTTCCGCTACCTCGACCTGCGCCGTGCGCCTCTGCAACAAGCCATCCGGCTACGCCACCGAATGGCTCAGGAAGTACGCAGCTATTTAGACAGCCAGCAGTTTTTGGAAATAGAAACTCCGTTTTTAATCAAATCGACCCCCGAAGGCGCCCGCGATTTTGTGGTGCCTTCGCGCATGAACCCCGGCGAATTTTACGCCCTCCCGCAAAGCCCCCAAACATTTAAACAATTATTAATGGTCGCCGGCTACGACCGCTATTTCCAAATCGTCCGCTGCTTCCGCGACGAAGACCTGCGCGCCGACCGCCAGCCGGAATTTACCCAAATCGACTGCGAAATGGCTTTTGTCGAACGCGAAGACATTCTACAAACCTTTGAAGGGCTGGCGAAGCACCTTTTCAAATCCGTATTGGGAATGGAATGGACCACGGCCTTTCCGCGTATGAGCTACGCCGACGCCATCAACTACTATGGCTCCGACAAGCCCGACATCCGCTTCGACATGCGCATCAGCGACCTCACCGATGCCGTGAAAGGAAAAAACTTCGCAGTATTCGACAGCGCCCCGTACATCGGCGGCATTTGTGTACCGGCCTGCGCCGACTATACGCGCAAGCAGCTCGACGAATTGACCGAATGGGTCAAACGCCCGCAAATCGGAGCCAAAGGCATGGTTTATATTCGCCGGACAACCGACGGAATAAAATCGAGCATCGATAAATTCTATACCCCCGACCACTTAGCCGCCATAGCCGACCAATGCCGCGCCTCGCAAGGCGATTTGATTTTGCTCCTGTCGGGCGATAAAAAGAAAACACAGGAAATGTTGGGCGCCCTGCGTATTGAGATGGGCAACCGCTTGGGCCTGCGCCCGAACAATGTCTTTGCGCCGCTCTGGGTATATGACTTCCCCCTGCTTGAATGGGACGACGAAACGCAGCGTTTCTATGCCATGCACCACCCCTTTACGTCGCCCAAACCCGAAGATTTACCGAAATTCTATGCTGCCGACCGCCACGCCATCGCCCAAGTGAATGCCAATGCCTACGACTTTGTGCTGAACGGTGTCGAAATCGGCGGCGGCTCTATTCGCATCCATGATTCGAACGTGCAGCGGCGCATGTTTGAAGTATTAGGCTTTAGCGAGGAAGAAGCGAACTACAAATTCGGGTTTATTATCAATGCCTTTCGGTATGGCGCCCCGCCGCACGGAGGCATAGCCTTTGGCTTCGACCGCTGGTGCGCCCTCTTCGGCGGGCAGGAAACCATCCGCGATTACATTGCATTTCCCAAAAACAACACCGGCCGCGACGTCATGCTCGACGCCCCCTCAAAAATCGACGAGGTGCAAATGAAAGAGCTGTATTTAAAGAGCGCGCTATAAGGAGGACGGGTTTGGCGAGTACGCGCTAAACGTATTGTCCGAATAAAGAATAATTACTTTCTCTATATTTTTTTCCATTGCCTCATCCGGTAGCTGCGTGGCGGCTTTCGTGCAATAGGGCGGGAGAGGAGTTGTCGCCACAGGCGGTTCCGGCTCTTCGGACGTACCCGAAAGGCGGGGCTGAATGTCTGCCGGCGTCCCAAACAATTCGGGCATGACTTGCTCCTTGTACATTTTCCCCTTGCCGGTAATAAACCACTCGATATTTACTGCCGGAAACCGCTTAATAAATTTCTCCAGAAAATCACAGCCGGGCTTATTGCGCCCCGACAGGATATGTGATACGCCGGCACGCTGTACGCCTATCTGGTCGGCAAAATTAGCAGCAGTGAGTTGCTCTGCCTTTAAAAATTGAGATAATCGCTCTGTCATATTTGTAAACTTTTAAAGATACAAATGTAAGCATAATTTAGTTTACATTTGTAATCAGCGTATAATTTACATTTGTAATACCTGCAAATGCCTAATCCGGCAAACTAATCATTATTCGATTGAATATAACCGTAAAAAAACGCATTAACTATAGGAAGCCATAAATGATAGCTATCCTTCATATAAATATGCAAAAAGTAGTGGGTTTTAAGTGTTTTTGCTTTTAGAAAAAGTATTTTATCAATCCGTTAGGGGTAAGAAGGCTAACTGTGCAGAATTTATTGCAAACAGCAGAATAAGTAAAATTTTAAAATCACTGATTTTAAGTATATTATTTGTATAATTATGGACGATTTACAAATGTAATAAAAATCTTGTCAGACGCGGATTGCTACATTTGTAAACCGAAAGGATTATTACCAATAATTATTACATTTGTATATTAATATATTTACATTTGTTATTTTTAGATTTGATGAAAGAACGAAAATTACACCATATATATAATAGGTGTATGGCCGGATACCCCAGTATAAAAAGATGAAATAAACAGGCAAAATAAAAAATGTTGAAAAATATTTTGTTTTTTGGCAAATATTTTTTTGTATGTCAAAAAATTATTGTACTTTTGCATTCAAATTTGTTAAAATAAAGAAACTAATTAAAATTAAAAAATTATGACAAAAGCAGACATTGTTAATGAAATTGCCAAAAGTACTGGCATTGAAAAAGTAAACGTCCAAAGGACGGTAGAAACGTTTATGGAAGTAGTAAAAAATTCGTTGTCGAGCAACAAGAATGTATATTTGCGCGGCTTCGGAAGTTTTATTGTGAAAAAGCGTGCGAAGAAAACAGCTCGCAATATTTCCAAAAACACGACATTGGTGATCCCCGAACATAACATCCCGGCGTTCAAACCGGCGAAAGTGTTTAGTAATCGGGTGAAAACAAATGTGAAAGTAAAATAATTAATTGAACACACAGATTTATGCCGAGCGGAAAAAAAAGAAAAAGACATAAAATGTCTACGCATAAACGCAAAAAACGTCTTCGTAAGAATCGTCATAAAAAGAAAAGATAACGCATAAGACGTAATATGTGTGGTTAGCAAAAACAACCCGATGAATTTGTTTCTATCGGGTTGGTTTTGTTATAATGTGTTTATTGTGCGTAAAATTTGTGCATTTACTATTGAATGGAAAGAGAGCTGATTATAGACGTTACAACGTCGGAAATAGCTATAGCATTACTGGAAGACAGGCGATTAGTTGAGCTTACAAAAGAAAATACATCCAGTAATTATTCGGTGGGCGATATATATTTAGGGAAGGTCAAACGGATTCTGCCTTCCTTGAATGCTGCATTTGTTGACGTGGGCGACGAGAAGGATGCGTTCCTGCATTATTTCGATTTGGGGCTTCACTTCAATGTCTTGAACGGTTATGTGAAAAAAGCGCAGCTTAACCAACGCCCGACTGTAACCGCGCCGAAATCTAGTGACCAAGTTCTGCCGAAAGGAGGTAAAATTACCGATGTTCTTACACAGGGACAGGCCATTTTGGTACAGATTGTTAAAGAATCCATATCGACCAAAGGCCCGCGCTTGACGGCGGAGATTTCAATCGCCGGTCGTAACCTGGTGCTTCTCCCGTTTTCCGATAAAATATCCATTTCCCAAAAAATCGAACAGCGCGAAGAGCGTAAACGGATGGAGCGGCTTGTGCGCAGCATTATCCCGCCGGGGTTCGGCGTGATTGTACGCACGGTGGCCGAAGGGAAAAAGACGGCGACGCTGGCGCCGGAACTCAATGCGTTGATTAAACGCTGGGAATCGTGCGCCGATAAAATTCGTACCTCGCGCCCGCCGCAGTTATTAGTTAGTGAAATTAACCGCACATCGGCAATCCTGCGCGATATGCTGAATGTTACCTATAATAATATACATGTCAACGATAACTCGCTGTACGAAGAAATAAAGGAATACGTCGGATCGATTGCGCCGGAGCAGGAAAAAATCGTGAAACTTTATACCGGTCGCGACCCTATATTCGAGCGTTTTAATGTATCGAGACAAATTCGCAGTTCGTTTGGGAAATACGTATCGTTGCGGAATGGCGCCTATATGATTATGGAGCAGACCGAAGCGTTGCATGTGATAGATGTCAACAGCGGCCGGACGCGCGGCGATAAAACGCAGGAAGAACAGGCGCTGGAAGTCAATATAGCAGCGGCGACCGAAGTGGTACGGCAATTGCGTTTGCGTGACATCGGCGGCATCATCGTTGTCGATTTTATTGATCTGGATAAGCCGGATAACCGTAATAAACTGTTTGTCCACATGCGCTCGTTGATGGAAAACGACCGGTCGAGGCATAATATCCTGCCTTTGTCGAAGTTCGGATTGATGCAGATGACCCGCCAGCGTGTGCGGCCGGCAACGCAAATCAATAACAACGAGCAATGCCCGGCCTGTCGGGGAACAGGGAAGATAGTGCCGTCTATCCTCTTCGACGAGATGCTGCAAAACCAGCTGGTTTATCTGACGCAGGAAAAGAAAATCAAAGATTTGACGCTGAAGTTGCATCCTTATATGGCAATATACCTGAAGAGCGGCCTTATTTCACGCCGCCGCCGGTGGGCATGGAAAAACAACTGCCGCCTGCGGATAAAAGCCATAAACTCCTACGCGCTACTGGAGCATCAATGGTTTGATAAAAACGGGGATAAAATTATCGTCTAACAACGTCGAACGATGATGGGCAATTGAATGATAACGGGAGCTGGAAGTAGCTCCCGTTTTTTAATGCAGCAACGGCAGCAGCAGACGTTCCAGCCCGCCGAAAACGGAAATGATGCCGAGTACCATAATCACAATGCCTGCAATCCGGTTGATATACCACAATTGCCGGATGCGGAAGCGATCGCGAAAATGACTGATCAGCCAGCTCAGCAAAAACCACCACGCCGCCGCGCCTATTACCACGCCCCATAAGACAATCACAATATTCAATGCCCCCGACTGCTTATCGACATCTACCCCAACCAGCGCAAAGAGCGCCAGCATCAGAAACGTAGCGCCGGGGTTGGAAAGCGTAAGCAGGAAGACCGAAATATAGTCTTCAAACGAATGCGTGGCGCCTCTTTTGCGCCGAAGCTGTTTGATAGGATTGGTCAGGTAAACCGACAGCCCGATGGCCGCCACCAGCAATCCGCCAAAGAGAAGAAAATACGCTTCGTTCGCATCGAAGATGCGTTGTACAAAGGCCAGGCTGAGTACGGCCAAAGCAGCAAAAATAGTATCGGCCGTAGCGGCGCCGAGACCGGAAATAAAGCCCGAATTACGCCCCTTGCTGATAGTTCGCTGTACGACCAAAACGCCTATCGGGCCTAAGGGAATGGACGCACCCAGTCCCACTAATATTCCTTTAAAAAATCCTGTATCCATAATCGTGTGCAAAGGTATAGATTTTAGATAAAAAATGCAAATACTCCCGACGGTAGTCGACAATCAAGTTTCTGTCTTCGCCAATCAAGTTTCTGTCTTCGCCAATCAAGTTTCTGTCTTCGCCAATCAAGTTTCTGTCTTCGACAATCAAGTTTCTGTCTTCGACAATCAAGTTTCTGTCTTCGCCAATCAAGTTTCTGTCTTCGCCAATCAAGTTTCTGTCTTCGCCAATCAAGTTTCTGTCTTCGCCAATCAAGTTTCTGTCTTCGCCAATTGAGTTTCTGTCTTCGACAATTGAGTTTCTGTCTTCGACAATCCGGATGCTGTCGTAAGCAAACGAGGAGATGAGAGATTTTGAGACGTTGTTTAATGTCTCAAAGTCTAATGTCTAAACGTCTAAAAGGCTCTTCGTCGTCGCTATCTTTCTGTCGGCATACCGCACTACATCGGCGATTACCAACTTCTGAACCGCCGAAATTAAGGTCTGCATAAAAGCGTAATCGGGGTGGGTGGCGGTGGTAGGTAATGAAATTTTGTCTTTTTTGATTTTTGCTTTGCTGATTGAATTATCCCAAGAATACAAAGGACTTAATGATTTGTTTATGCAAGTTGCAAAACATAAATTTGTAAATCTGTTTTGTTTTTCTCTTTCAATCAAATATAAAGATAAATTATGGCTGTCATTCGAGAAAAAATCTTTCTCTTGATAACTTACAACAAAAGTTTTTCCACCTATAAACACACAATTTCCTTTATCAATAAATTTTTCGTTATATAAAATATAAGAACTTACTGCGTTATTTTCTTTTGAAGCAGACAAATACGGAATATTGCCACTGTTTTCTACAATGTCCTTTGCTAAAATGTTGCCTGAATTTTTAATTGTAAAATAATCAATAATATTCACTTCCTCAAACTCCACTTCCCCTTTTTCAAACCTTTCCAACGCCTTTTGTTCGTCTTCGGTCAACGTGTAATCGGTCAATCCAGTAGCGTTTAAGTAGGCTTCCAGTTCAGCGACACGCTGAACTTCCAGTTCAGCGACAAATGATTCCATAAAAGCAAAATTTATTTGGTTGTTTTGGTCAACGGGAAGGTGGATTTTAAATTTTTTCATATCTTCTAATTTATAACCACCTTGTTGTCCGTTATATTGAGAAACAAATTTATAAATATTCGTTATCATAAAATAAGCAACATTTTCACTCATTTCAAATTTTGGAGTTAATTTGTTGATATTTTGAGAACAATAATAATGCTCTTTTTGATATTTTACATATTTATAATTGCCAATAACTGTTGCTGTAATGGAAAATGGCTTATTAGGTTCAAAATCTTGCTTTTCAATTTTTCCTTGAATTCCATTGTTTTCAAATGTTCTACCAACAAAATTTATTCCCTTTTTTGTAAAAGTAATAGCATTACTATCTAACGATTTTGTTCCCACGACTTCAAACAAACTGCCTATTGTAAACTCGCCCCACTTAACCTTTTGCAGTTTTTGGTTAAGTGAGGCATCTATTTTCCCAAGCAGTCCTCCCCGGTGGTTTGCTGTTTGAGAATGGTTGAGACCTCCCACGCGAGATAGT
>JAISXF010000051.1 GCA_031270845.1 Prevotellaceae bacterium | reverse complement strand
GCATGATTTCGACTATATCCGCGTCAATCTTTCACTCTCACAGGTACTCTGGCTGTGCGTCGTGCAGATTATTTTTCAGATATTGGTCTTTTTATATCTCTCTGTTTTCATCCGCCGGCGCCGGCGAATACAGAAAAAATACAGCACGAACAATCTGCCACCCGACGACTGGCAAAGACACGTCAAGACTGTCATTCACATGAATACCATGTTTCTGGCGATGGCCGTAATATTTGTATTAATATCCGGGCGACACTGGCTGTCAGTCGGGTCGTGGCATTTTTCCTTCTGGTATATAATTCTGAGACTGCCCAGCCTCTGTGTGTTGCTGGCGCTTCCGATATTTATGCAGAATATCATCATCCTTAAGGGGCTAATGAAAGTAAAACAGGCCGGCGGCGCGTAGCGAATGGCCGGCGGCGGGAGGCATGTATCCGGCCGGTTACCGTTTGGAATAGCGGTACTCCAGTGGCGTCATGCCGGTATGTTCTTTAAACATCCGATTGTAGTGCTGCATATTCCGAAAGCCCGAAGCATACCCGATTTCGGCGGCCGTGAGGTTTGTTTTCAGGAGCATCTGGCAGGACATTATCACCCGATATTCAATCAGGAGCGCCAAAAAGGGCTTTCCCGTTATGCGCTTTAAGAAAGTGCAGAGTTCTATTTGAGACATGCCTATAAACGCGGCCATTTCGCCTGTCAAAATATTCCGTTTATAGTTCTTTTTTATAAACAGATATACCCGCTGTAACAGTTCGGCATTCCTGCTATCGACGGCCGCATCTCCTGTGGCCACCGCCGCTTCGGTCGAAGCGAGCAGGATGAAAATTTTGATCAGCGACAGTAACCGCTGTATGCGGTCTTCCTGAATCATAGCCGTCAGCACCCGCTGCAGCTGTACCGAAGCGCTTCCATGAAAGAGCATGGCGTCCGTATAATGCCGTATCTTTTCCATGACATCGGACAGTTCGGGAAAAACAGCCGGACTGTTCTCGAGTATTTCGGGCGAAAAGAAGACGGTGATGTATTCCACTTTCCGCTCTTTGTCGGCCATGTATTTGTCGAATGACCAGCTATTCGGGACATCGGGGGGGATTAAAAAGATTTCGCCCTGTATAAAAATATCGACCGTCCCGCCGATCATTCGGACGCCCCGACCGGTAATAATATACAGCAGCATCCAATGGTTCTGTTGATGGTACTTAATCGGTTTGTTCCACGGGACATGCACCTGGTTGAAGACCATAGAGTCCTTATTTTCACCTGGAAGATGAGCCTCTTTTATGTTTTCCATGATATAATAAAATAAATGTAATTCGGCACAAATGTACAAAAATAATACTAAATGGAAAAATAGGTCTGACTCATAATCTCAATGCCGTAAGAAGTATTGAAAATAATGAAAGGAGATGCCGCGACATTGGAATTGATTTTTTTTCGTTACCTTTGCCTGCATAATTTATATCATTAAAAACAAAAGAAGATGTACCGGCAAATATTTAAACCCACAGAGTACGAACATACTATTCCCATTACTATTCCGCACGAATGGTTCGGGCAATCGGTTGAAGTCATTGCATTTCCCATCGCCACGCCGCCTGACATGCAGGCCGGCGACGATGATGATTTCTATACGCTTTGCGGCGCCTGGGAGTCCGACAAAAGTGCGGAAGCGATGGCGGAAGAGTTCAGAGCTGCCCGCAATTTCAGAGACAAACCAACCGTTTTTTAATTGCTTAGATGCCATGCAATATTTATTAGACACCAATATTTGCGTTTTCTTTTTTCGCAATAAATTCAATATCGCCGACATCCTGCGTGCAAAAGGACTCAAAAATTGCTGCATTTCCGAGATTACAATGGCCGAACTCCGCTACGGAGCAGCCAACAGCACAAATCCTCAAAAGCATCATCTACTTCTGGATACTTTCTTGCAGCACATAGCAGCCATTCCTATTACAGAAAGCATTCGCACGTATGCCGAAGAGAAAGCCCGGCTGAACAAAGCCGGCACGCCGATTCATGATGAATTTGACCTCCTGATTGGCGCATCGGCTCTTTACTACGGATTAACGCTCGTAACCGATAACATGAAAGAGTTTAAGTATTTTTCAGGGATTAAAATAGAAAACTGGGTAAAGAGATAGCGAAAAAGGTCAAAGAGATATTAAAAATAATAAAGGGACGCGAATTTATATCCGCGTCCCTTTATTTATATCCTGCACTGCCTCTACCACTCTATTGACCGCAGTTCTATGAGGGCTTTGCGGTAGTCGCGCTCGGCGGTGAGGGTTTGCTGCAGCGCGGTGTAGTACAGTTCCATTTCGACCATGTAGGCTAAAAGGGAGAGTTCGCCGGTGTCGAGGGCTTTTTTCAGGAGTTCCGTATTGCTCAGGGACGTCCGGGCTTTCCGGTAGTCGTCGGCAATGTTGCGGAGTCCCTGCGCACGAAAGAAGGCGGTGCGAAGACGGCTGTGGAGCTGCAATCCGACATCGGCCTGCCGCGATTCGGCAGCCCGAACGGCGACGGCGGCCTGTCGGACGCGGTTTTTATTCTCCCAGAGCGGCACCGACAGCCCAAAGCTGATACCCTGATAGCGTTGCCCGACAACATTTTCACTGACAAAGCCTATCGAAACCGCCGGCCAGTTCTGCATTTTATTCAGCGTTATATTTTGCTTTCCGAGAGCGACTTCTGCCTGTGCGTACGCGATGGCGGGATGGCCGGCGGCGATCTCCGCGAACCATACGTCGAAGTCGGCGGGGAGGCTGTCGTTGCTGCCGTAAGTGTCATCGTCGGGGACGAGGGCAATTCCGCCGTTGAGACGTTGCAGTTCGGCGATCATGGCATCGCGTTCGACTTCGACGCGGTCGATTTCGCCCTGAACGGCTGCGAGGTTGAACTGCGCTTTGTTGTACTCCAGTATCGAAGCATCGCCGGCGGCCAGGCGTTTGGCATAGCCGGCGGCCAGCGTTTCGGCCTGGTGGAGGCGACCGGCCAACGCCATTTTCAGCTGATTGTAATAAATGATTTCAATGCCCGCGAGGGCGGCTTCCTGCAGGATGGCGGTTCTGTGGGCACGGAACTGCCAGTCGAGCATCTCATTTTGCCTGTCGGCGACACGGTTTTTGATGTTCATCACGGTCGCGATGTCAAATGTCTGCTTGACGCTGATGTCCGTACGGTTGCCGACGGCTGCGGGCGAACCCCGGAAGTAGTCCATCGCTACTTCGGGGCCGGGCAGATAGATGCCGGTTTTGTTCCCGGCTTTCTGCGCGTCGGCCTGTTCACGGAGGGCTTTGAGCGTACTGTTGTTTTGCTCTATCGACTGCAGGACACCGACAAGGCCATCCTGTCCATGAAGAGTCGGAGAACCCCAGAGGACGAGCAGGAACAGCAAAAGAAGCCGGCGACGTCCGCCACGGGCGATGTCGGCTATTGAGCGGTTATGTATTTGTTCTTTCATAATATTATTTTTTTTATATTATATCCTTTATATATATAGGTCTAATTCCTGTGCTCCGGCGTCAGATATTTGCTTTGCTTTGGCGGTACGCAGGTACATGATGGGAATAATGAACCCGTTGAGCAGCGTTGATGTGAGCAGTCCGCCGAGGATTACTTTTGCCATCGGGCTTTGAATTTCATTGCCGGGCAGGTCGCCGCCCAGCGCGAGGGGGATGAGGGCAAGTCCTGCACAGAGGGCGGTCATCAGAATGGGGTTTAGCCGGTCTAACGAGCCGTGCATCACGCTGTCGAGGGGCGACAGACCTTCGCTTTGCAGGTCATTATAACGCGCTATGAGCAACATCCCGTTGCGCGTGGCGATGCCGAACAGCGATATGAACCCGATAATGGCCGGGATGCTCACAACCCCTCCGGTGAAGAAGATTGCGAGTACGCCGCCGATGAGCGCCAGCGGGAGGTTGAGCAGAATAATTGCCGCCTGGGCGATGCTCCGAAACTGATTAAAGAGCAGCAGGAATATGACTAAAACAGCAAATACGGACGTGATGAGCAACGTGCGCGACGCCGCCTGTTCGCTTTCAAACTGGCCTCCATATTCGATGTGATAGCCTTCGGGCAGGCGGATGCCGGCATTGATTTTATCCCGGATGTCGTTCACCGTACTGCGCAGGTCGCGCCCGGCGACATTGGCGGAGATAACTATCTTCCGCGCCACATTTTCCCGGTTGATGGTGTTGGGACCGGTGGTGGATATGACACTGGCGATGTAGCCGAGGGGGATTTTCTGTCCGCCGGCATCGACAGTCAGGTTGCGGATGCGTTCGGCGGTCTCGCGGCTCTCGTCGGCTACTTTGAGGGTGAGGTCGAATGCTCTGTTTCCTTCATAAACCTGTGATACGACTTCGCCCGCGAGCATCACCCGAATGATTTCTGCGAGTTCGGCGGGCGTTATACCGTATTTGGCCAGCATTTCACGCTTGGGTTCAATCTTCAGCTGCGGGCGTTCGACCTGCTGTTCCACATTGAGGTCGGCAATACCATCGACGCCTCCGATAGCGGCTTTGATTTGATTTCCCAGGGCGAACATTTTATTCAAATCCGTTCCGAAAAGCTTAATGGCGATATTTGCCCGCGTGCCCGAGAGCATGGCGTCGATACGGTGCGAAATGGGTTGCCCGATTTCGATATTCACGCCGGGCAGCGTTTTCAGTTTTTCACGTATTTCGACCAGCACTTCGTCTTTCGAGCGCTTGCTGAGGACAAACGGAGCTTCGATTTCCGACACATTCACGCCGAGCGCATGTTCGTCCAATTCGGCGCGACCCGTTTTCCGTCCCACGGTTTTTATTTCGGGTACCGAAAGCAACAGCGTTTCGGCCATGCGTCCCATCCTGTCGGACTCGTCCAATGAAATACCCGGCAGCGTGCTGACATTTATGGTGAACGACCCTTCATTAAACGGCGGCAGGAAACTGCGACCAAGGGTGAAGAACATCGCGAGAGCCACGACCAGCGCCGCCCCTGTGCCGCCAAGCACCCATCGACGGTGGGCGAGTGTCCAGGTCAGCGCTTTTTGATAAATATCCTTGAGCTTGCGCACTATAAAAGGCTCTTTCTCCGGTTTATCATTCTTTTTGGGCTTCCCAAGGAAATAACTGCACAGTACGGGCGTGAGCGTGAGCGCCACCACTGTGGAGGCCACGAGCGCCACCATGAACGAAATACCCAGCGGAACCAGCATGCGCCCTTCCATCCCCGAAAGGAAGAACAGCGGTACAAAGCTGGCAATGATAATCAGCGTTGCGTTCAAGATAGGCATCCGCACTTCTTTCGACGCCTCGAATACGACGGTGAGCACGGCTTGCTGCGCCTCTTTGGGCTTCTGCCTGTTTTCGCGAAGCCGCTTGAAAACGTTCTCGACATCGACAATCGCGTCGTCCACCAGCGACCCGATAGCAATAGCCATCCCTCCGAGACTCATGGTATTGATCGTTAATCCCATCAATTTAAGCGCCATTATCGAAGCCAGCAGCGAAAGAGGAATCGTAACGAGCGAAATAATTGTTGTCCGGGCGTTCATTAAAAAGATAAAAAGTACGACCACCACAAACAGCCCGCCTTCGTACAGCGACTTCTGGACATTGTTGATGGCATTGTCGATGAAATGCGCCTGCCGGAAAATATCGGACGACACGTTGACGTCGGCCGGAAAAGCGGCCTGCAGCTCGGCCAGCGACCGGTCGATGTTGCCGGTCAGTTCAATCGTGCTGGTGGCGGGCTGTTTGGTAATGGTTATAAGCACCGCCGGGGTTCCCTTTTCGGAGGCGAGGCCTAACTTGGGCGCTTTGTTGCCGGTTTGTACCTGTGCGATGTTTTCGAGCAGCACCGGGGCATCGGTCAGGCTCACGCTTTTGACAACCGTTTTGCCCAGCGCCGCCACATCGGAGGTCGCCAGCACCCCGCGAATAATGTATTCATTGCCGTATTCATAAAGCACCCCGCCCGAGGCATTGCGGTTCATCTCGCGCACTCCTGCTATCACCTCGTCGAGGCCGACGCCGTAATGCTTCATTTTTTCGGGGTTCAACAGTATCTGGTATTCCTTAATGTCGCCGCCCAGTACGGTTACCTGCGCTACGCCGCCGGTCGATAGCAGGCGGGGACGGATAGTCCAGTCGGCCAGCGTGCGCAAGTCCTGCAGCGAGGTTGTATCGGCTGTCAGTCCGATAATCATCAGCTCTCCCAAAATCGACGACTGGGGGCCTAACGTCGGATTTTCGACATTCGACGGCAACGCATCCCTCACCACCGCCAGCTTTTCCGATACAATTTGACGGGCGCGGTAAATATCCGTCCCCCAATTAAACTCTACCCACACGATAGAAAACCCCGTCGTGGACGACGAGCGTACACGCCGCACATCGGTAGCGCCGTTCACCGCCGTTTCGACAGGGAACGTAACCAGCTGCTCGACCTCTTCGGGCGCCATGCCCTTCGCTTCGGTCATAATAACCACCGTCGGGGCGTTGAGGTCGGGGAACACATCGACTTCCATATTGGTAGCCGTGTACGCACCCGCCATCATAAGCAGCAGCGAAACAACGAGGACAAGCATCCGGTTGTTCAGCGAGAATTGTATAATCCTGTTCAGCATAAATCCTCCGGCTTAATGAGTATGTCCTTCGGGCATGGCCGGCGCAAGGGCGGCTAATTTGACCTGATACACGCCCTGCGTTACCACGACGTCGCCGGCAGTGAGCCCCGACATAATCTGAACCCGCGCCCCATCGCTCTGGCCGAGCGTTACCTCCTGTTTCCGGTAGCCTTCTTCGTCCAACTGCAGATAGACGAAATACAGCCCCTGCTCTTCGGTAATGGCCGATACCGGCACCGAAAGCACATTATCTTGAACCGTCGAAAGCAGGTAAACCGACACAAACGAGCCGGGTATAATATCGCCGGTATTATCGAACTCAAACGTTACGGGAATGTAGAACGACGCCCCGCCCGACGCTTTCCCGAACGACAGCAGGCGCCCGTTGAGGTCGGTCAGTTTATATACCGTATTGTCGTAAGCTGTTTGAAAATTAGCGCTGCCGACCGATTTGAGCGCACTGAAATACTGCTCGGACACCTCGGCACGCAGCTGTAGCCGCCGGTTTTGTACAACCGTAGCAACCGGCTGCCCGACCGACACATATTCGCCCTGCCCAACGAGCCATTCTTTAAGATAGCCGCCCACGGGAGAGCCTACCCGCATTCCTTTTGGCGAATAGCCGGCCGCCTGCGTATCGTAGGCCGCACGGGAAGTTTCATACTGCATGCGCGCCTGCTCGAATTCCTTTACCGAAATAATCCGGTCTTTCACTAATTCCTGCGCCCGACGGTAGTTGCTCTCCGCGGCTTCGCAGGCTATTTTCGCTTTCGCCAGCGGGTCGCCGTCCAGCAGATTATGCGCCGATATGGTAACCAGCGCCTCACCAGCCCTGACTGCCGACCCTTCGGTCATCGACGGATTGGCAAGCGCCACCGTACCCGACGTCGTGGCCACAATGCGCACCTCGTCGCCCGGGGCCGAAAGTATTTGCCCACTGGTTTTAATTACTGCGCCGAAGGCCTCCGGCGCTACCTGCATCGTTGTCAGGCCGGCGGCTTCGGCCTGCTGAGGTGTAAATACAATTTCGTCGGATGCCAAATGCCCGTCGTCCGGCGCCGACTCATCATGGCCATCATTGCCGTGGCCTGAACAACCTGTTAAAAACAGGCACAGGGTAAAGAACCCCACTATATTTTTTTTCATGTTTATTTTTTTTAACGTTTAATAATAATTATAATGAACGAGACAAAAGAACCACGCTACGGAAATACGCACGACGCCCTCCGGCATCATCCGTAATCTCGATTTTCCGTACCGTATTTATTAAACGTTAAAGGGGGGAGCGCGCAGGCCGTCTATATCCGACGGCCGGCACAGGGGCAGGATAGTGGGAGGGCTGACAAACAAATAGCTTGTCGCCCGATTAAAATAACAGCCAAGCGCCATGTTCAATGCCACCGGAAGAGCCTCCAAGCGGAGCGAATATGCGTCCGCCGAGAGTTTGTACCAAAGGCTGTTTTGCGCATTGGTAATAACCGTTTCGGAGCCGGTGATGCAACTCGTACAGCGCGCAGCATCGGCATCGGCATGATTGCTTTGCGGATAGGTATCGGCATCATTATCATGCCCGCAGTGGGCGCCGGCGGCACACATCACGGCCTCGTGATGATGATGAGGCACCACCGAGAAAACAGCCAGACTAAAAGTGGCTGTTAGTATAAATAATATGGATAATATCCTTTTCACGCGCATCAATAATTCGGCTGCAAAGGTAAGACAAATAGTTGAAATGACCAAATAATTTTCGATTGACGGTTTTTTTTGATTGCCGGATTACCTGCGGGCATTGTCTGCACGTTGATTTGTATGATGGATGTCATTGATGTGATTTCCCTCGATGATTCTCTGTGTAATTTGGCGTTTTTTTACACGGAGTTCCTCAGAGGGAAATCACAAAAATCAACGTTTAGACAATCCGCAAAAAAAATTCCACCTCCGTCGCCATTTTTTTTGGCGCTTTGTGAAAAAATATAGTACCTTTGTGCCACTTTTAGTTAATTAACTTATATAGTTAATCAAAAAAAACGGCGACGCTTGAATACCAACGGATAGAACGACTGTTTCTGCGCGTGGAGACGAATCAGGGGATGAATCGAGGAGGAAAAGAGCTTGTTTACGCCTTCTTAACAGATAAGAGACCAGTGCATTGATACGCAAAACACGGGAGACGAAAAAGGGGAAGAATAGGTGTATTTCTCACGAATGGGTACAGCACAAGCGCAAGGGAACAAGGATATTATAAAAATGAAAAACGCCGGAATACCGGCGGAGAAAAAAGCGAGAGACGAATTGATAAAGAATAATATATAAGATTTTGATTAACTATATAATTTAATCAACGGCAAAAAAGAGAATCAACTAAAAAAAATAATGAAACACGCAACAATGAAACAACTATTTTCAGTAACTGTTTTAGCGCTCTCCCTGACCACAGCATGGGGACAAAGCACAACGCACATTTCCAATTTAAGTTTAGCCACCGGCGCCACGCCGACCATAACCTTCGACATCAGCTGGACGACCCCGCCCTCGGCTACGCCCGACCACCGCGACTCGATATGGCTTTTCGCCGACTACCGCATCGTAAACCCCGACGGCTCGACAGGGGCCTGGACGCCGGCTTCGATCACCGCGGCCTCGATTACCTCCGGCGCCGGAACCCTTATCTCGGCATCGCTGCCCGGACGCGGCTTCTTTCTCGACGGGCACGGCCTGGCGACATTGAACACCACTATTCAGATTACCCTCGACGCCCCGGCCGATGAGCGCTTCAACGCCTGCGTCTATGCGTCGGACTGGCCGCCAAACGCCACGCTCAACGCCGGCGGCGGATACACGCTGAAAGGGAGCCCGCCTTTTATTATTAACGGTACAATCACCGAAAATACCCACGCCCTCGCCCCCGGCACGTGCGTTACCGCCATCACCGACGCTACGGGCTGCACGGGATTTGTGGTTAATACGGCATTTGCCGCAGGCGAAATTCTTTCGACCGGCGAAACCATTTGCGCCGGCGACACGCCGGGAGCCATTACCAGCATTACGCCCGTTAGCGGCGGCGATAACAATCTTACGTATTCGTGGTACAAAGACGGCGTATTAATTGCCGGCGCTACGGGCGAAAACTACACTCCGCCTCCGGCCGACGCCGCCGCAGCCGGCACGCAAACCTATACCCGCAAGGCCAGCGACCAGACGTGCAACATCACTCCCATCACCTCGACCGGCAGCTGGTTGCTGACGGTGGACGCGCTCCCGACCGCCTCCATAAGCGCGCCTTCAACCGCCTGCCCGGGCAGCACCTTCGTTGTGAGCGCCTCCGGCGGCTCATCCTATTGCTTCTCTACAGCGGGAACCTGTAGTCCGACAGCCGCTACCACCTATTCCACGCAAAGCATGCCGGGCTCCGGCAACCACACCGTCTATGTAACCGTTCGCAATGCTGCCGGCTGCACGGCATCGACCAGCACAACAATCACAAACACGCTAAGCGATACCTGCTACTACGCTTGCGGATTGTATGTATATTGGTCGGATATTGGCCCCGGCTCATGGACAAGCTCCGGCGGTTGCCCTGCCGGATGGCGCCTGCCGACCATAGCTGAATTGGGTTGTTTATATAATAATCACTCCGGCATCCCGGGGTTGTTCCCACTTAATAAAATATACTGGACTTCGACTGATTCCGGTTACGCAATTGCACCAAACAGGGCTTGGGTTGTCTGTTTTTGTGAATATGGCGTCCTTACACCCTGGAGCGGATGTGCTACATGGAATATTCCTACCGGAGGTTGTTATGATCATCCTAAAACAGACCCTGTCCCTTATGTTCGATGCGTGAAATCTCCTTAACCGTTGCCGGGAGACTTTCCCCCTGTGTCGGAATCTTTCCCAACGTTGTCGGGAGACTTTCCCCCTATGTCGGAATTCTTCCCGACGTTGTCGGGAGACTTTCCCCCTATGGCGGAATTCTTCCCGACGTTGTCGGGAGACTTTCCCCCTATGGCGGAATTCTTCCCGACGTCGTCGGGAGACTTTCCCCCTATGGAAAAAACTTCCCCACGTTGTCGGGAGACTTTCCCCCTATGGAAAAAAATTTCTCAAATTACGAATTAAAAGCTACGAATTAAATACGAATTAAGAACAACGAATTAAATACGAATTACGGCAGTAGGGGCGAAAGATTTTTCGCCCCTATTGTTTTTATATGACGGGGGATTCGTAATTCGTATTTAATTCGTTGTTCTTAATTCGTATTTAATTCGTAATTTTATTTCTATCTTTGTGGCCGAAATCTTCGGGGCAGGGTGCAATTCCCGACCGGTGGTAACAGTCCACGACTCGCCTGCAGGGCGATTGAATCTGTGCAATTCAGATACCGACGGTACAGTCCGGATGGAAGAAGAACAGGCATCGGCCGGAAGGCAGGTGCGTCGCGGTATGTGCATGCGAATGTACGTTCTCCTTTTTAAATGAAAGCCCCGAAGTATTATCGGGGCTTTTTGTATGTTAATAAAGGAATGAAACAAATGAGGCAAATGAAATGGAGAAGCCGGCTGCAGACGCTTGCATGTGTCGCCGGCGTGTGGGGAGCATGGGCGATGCCGGCCGTTACGGCGCGCGCGCAGACGGGCGAGGCAGGCCGCGACAGCGCCGGCGTGGCGCTGCTCGATGAAATTATCGTTACCGCGTCGCAGGTGCGCGACGAAGCGCCGGTAACGTCGCAAACCATCGGGCGGGAGGAGATAGCGCGCCGTCTCGGGACGAAAACATTCCCCGAAGTGATGCGCGCTACGGGCGGCGTCTATGCTACGTCGGAGTCGGGCAGTTACGGGGATGCAAGAATCAATATTCGCGGTTTTAAGCAGGAAAATATTACGGTGCTGTTGAACGGCGTGCCGCTGTCGGGCTTTCGCAGCGGCTCGATGTTTTGGAATAACTGGCTCGGCCTCACCGACGCCACCTGGCGCATACAGCTGCAAAAAGGGGTTGGAGGTTCGATGCTGGCGGCCAATTCGATGGGCGGTACTGTCAATATTGTAACACTCCCTGCGGCGCAGGCCGCCGGCGGCGAATGGGTAAGCGCCGTTACCGGTTACGGCCAGTCGAACATGCGCCTCTCGCTATCGACCGGCGAAATGAAGAACGGCTGGGCGTTGAGTTTCGCCGGTTCGCGCACGTCGGGGAGCGGCTACGTCGAAGCGACTGACGTCGATGCGTGGGGCTACTTTTTGACCCTGCGGAAGCGCTTCAACGCGCGGCATTCGCTGCTCTTTACCCTGCTCGGCTCGCCCGAACGGCACGCACAGCGCGCCTCGAAGCTCTCTCACGAAGAGGTGCGGAAGTATGGCGTTGCCTATAATAAAGACTGGGGCGCGTACAATGGCAAGGTGCGCAACGTGAGCGAAAATTTCTATCATAAACCGTATTTCTCGGCGACGCACTTCTTTACCGTTACCGACAATCTTTTCCTGTCGAATACATTATACGTCTCTGTCGGCGACGGCGGGGGGAAGTGGAGCGAGAGCACGGGCAAGCGTATCGCCGCTTACCGCGATGCCGGCGGGCAAACGGACTGGGCGGCCGTCGTGGCCGATAATGCAAACAGTACCGACAGCGTAACGCTCCCCGACGGGACTGTAGAGCACGGCGCGGCGCGGAATATCCAGTCCGATTACCTCGCCGGCCATACCTGGGTCGGCCTGCGGTCGGCGCTTGAGGCGTCGCTTGGCGCGGGGCTTAAGCTCTCGGCCGGGCTGCATTATCAATATTTCTACTCGTGGCAGAACGAGCGCATTACCGACCTTCTCGGCGGGGCGTTCTGGTTCGAGGACTACGGCCGCAATTCGCTTGCCGGCGCCGCGGGGCGTAATCCGCGCAAGGGAGTTGGCGATTATATCCGGTTGGATAATGGCGACCTCGACAACCATCTGTCGGCGTATGCCGAACTTCATTACGCCGCCGGACGCATCGAAGCCTTCGCCGGCATGATGCTCATGACTACGGTTTACAGGCACTGGGACAGGTATAATTATATATCCGATTACTACAGCGACCCGGCGTACGGTACCGGCGGCAACCTTAAGGCCGGACTGAGCTTCCGGCTCACCGACGGCGGGCGGCTCTACCTCAACGGCGGCTACTATTCGCGGATGCCTTACAGCAACGTCTATTTTGCCGCGAACACCAACGCCATCACGGGCGGCGTTGCCAACGAGCGGAACTACCTCGCCGAGGCCGGCTACCGGCACGTGTCCGGCGCCTTCCGCTTCACGCTGAACGCCTATTATAATTATTGGCAAAACAGGGCGCTGATGTCCGACCCCTACCGGCCTGTTGACGATCGTGAGGTGCGATACATGATTACCGGCCTCGATGCCCGGCACACGGGCGTGGAAGTCGATGTCGAGTACCGGCCGGCGGCATGGCTCGCGCTCACGGCCTTTGCTTCCGTCGGCGACTGGCAATGGAAAAACGACGTCGCCGCCACCATTTACGACCCCTATACCGGCCTGCCCGCCGACACCCTGCAGGTGTTTACCGACGGCCTCTTTGTAGGCGATGCGCCGCAGACGCAGCTTGGCTTTACGGCTACCGCCGGATTGTTCGGGCGGCTCGAGGTGCGCCTCGAAGGGCGCTGCAACGACCGCATGTACGCCAACTTCGACCCCGCGCGCCGCACCGACGCCGCCGACCGGAGCCAGTCGTACCGCATCCCGGCATCGTTTGTGGCCGATGCGCACGTCAGTTTCCCGTTCCGGGTAAGCACCCTCGAGGCCACCCTGTCTGTTATCTGCAATAATATCTTCGATGCCCGGTATATCGAGCGTGGCGACGACGGCGCAACCCACGACTTATCCTCCTTTCGGGGCTTCTGGAGCATTGGCCGCCACTTTCAGACAGGCCTGCGCATCAGTTTTTGACAGGGGCGACGGGTTTTCATAAATTATTAGTACTTTTGCAGTCATTATTAATAGTAAACTAAAAACACCAATATCATGGCACTTCAATGCGGAATAGTCGGCCTGCCTAATGTAGGCAAATCGACGTTGTTTAACTGTTTAAGTAACGCGCGGGCGCAGGCGGCCAACTTCCCCTTCTGCACCATCGAGCCCAATACGGGCGTAATCACAGTGCCCGACGAGCGGCTCACGGCACTGACCGGCTTAGTCAAGCCCCGAAGGGTGGTTCCGGCGACGGTCGAGATTGTCGATATTGCGGGGTTAGTGCGCGGCGCAAGCAGGGGCGAAGGGCTGGGGAATCAGTTCTTAGCCACGATTCGGGAAACCGATGCCATCCTCCACGTCCTGCGCTGCTTCGACGACGGCAATGTGGTGCATGTTGACGGCTCGGTCGATCCGCTGCGGGATAAGGAAATTATCGACGTCGAACTGCAACTCAAAGACCTTGAAACCGTCGAAAGCCGTATCGGCAAAGTGCAGAAACAGGCGCATTCGGGGGGTGATAAGGTCGCCCGCCGCTTCTACGATATTTTAATGAGATATAAAACAACCCTCGAACAGGGCTTGCCGGCGCGCGCGGTAAAGCTCGATAACGCGGAAGACCGCAAGCTCGCCCGGGAGCTGTTTCTGTTAACGGCCAAGCCGGTGCTTTATATCTGCAATGTCGATGAGGCTTCTGCCGTGACGGGCAACCGCTATGTCGAACGGCTGCGCGAAGCCATCGAAGCCGAAGGCGCCGGCCTGCTTATCGTGGCGGCCAAAACCGAAGCCGAGATAGCCGAGCTCGACGACTACGCCGAGCGCCAGCTTTTCCTCCGCGAAGCCGGGCTGCCCGAGTCGGGCGTCGCCCGCCTGATACGTGCCGCTTACAGTCTTCTTGACCTTGAGACATACTTCACCGCCGGCGAGCCGGAAGTCCGTGCCTGGACGTTCCGCCGCGGCACCCGCGCGCCACAGGCGGCCGGCATCATTCATTCCGACTTTGAAAAAGGGTTCATTCGTGCCGAGGTCATCAAATACCACGACTACCTCTCCTTCGGCTCCGAAGCCGCCTGCCGCGAAAACGGCAGGATAGCCATCGAAGGCAAGGAATACATCGTGCAGGATGGCGACATCATGCACTTCCGCTTTAACAGTTAACAGGCTTTATGACGAATCCCCCGACGGGGGGAATCTTTCCCGCCGTTGTCGGGAGACTTTCCCCCTGTGGGGGAATTCTTCCCGCCGTTGTCGGGAGACTTTCCCCCTATGGGGGAATCCTTCCCGTCGTTGTCGGGAGGCTTTCCCCCTATGGGGGAAGTCTTCCCGTCGTTGTCGGGAGACTTTCCCCCTGTGGGGGCATTCTTCCCGTCGTTGTCGGGAGACTGTCCCACTGT
>JAISXF010000019.1 GCA_031270845.1 Prevotellaceae bacterium | reverse complement strand
AGATTTTACTATGTTATTTCTTACAATTATGCTGCAAAGATTCGGTTTTTTTAGAAAAACAACTAACGATTTATTTGAATAAAAATTTATCTCAATTTTAAACGCAACAGTACAAATTACTGATTTCTAATTTCTAATTCACCATCGTTGCTGTATTTTCAGTACCTGCTCGATGATGTCGCGTACGCAACCGGCACCGCCACGGCATGGCGAGATGTATTCGGCAACGGCCAGCACTTCGGGTACGGCGTCGGACGGGCAGCAGGACAATCCGGCGCAGCGCATCGGGGCGACGTCGGGCAGGTCGTCACCGATGAAGGCGACTTCGGCGGGCTGCAGGTCGTATTTACGGCAGAAGTCAAGCAGGTCGGGTGTTTTGATGCGCGACCGGAGGTAGATGTCTTCCTCCCGGATGCCCAGCATCGTAAAGCGCCGGCAGATGGTTTCCGACGCCCCGCCGGAGATAATCGCAATCGGGTATCCGGCGTCAATGGCCATGCGGATTGCCAGCCCGTCTTTGGCGTTGTAGGTACGCAGCAGGTCGCCGCGGTCGCTGACCTGCACCGAGCCGTCGGTCAGCACGCCATCGACATCGAAGGCAAAGGCTTTTATGGCCGGCAGTTTTTTCTTATAATGATTCATTGTTGAACAGTATTTTCGTTCGCAGTACATGGCAGAAGCGACACGCTCCGGCCGATTAATTCGGACATTTCGTCGTATAACCGCCGGTACTTTGGCGGCAGGGTCGCCTGCTGGGCGGTGATCGTCGGGCGGTCGTTCCGCGCAGCGGGGCCTGTTTGCGCTTCGCGCGGATGGCTTACGGCAAAGGCCTTTTCGACCGTTTCGCAGACTAACGGGCGGAAGGCCGGGAAGTGCGCGCCCGAGAGGTCGGCCGCGACCGCGAGCAGGGCATTAACAAAGTTGCAGGCAAAGACAGCGGTCGTGTGCAGTTGCAGCCGCAGGGCGCTGTCGGCCACCTGCACATCCGGCGAGAGCCGTATTGCGTAGCTCTTCAACACGGCGAGCGTGGCCTCGTCGCGGGCTTCGATAAACACCGGCACCGCTTCCCAGTCGATAGCCATGCGCGAGCGACTGAATGTCTGCATCGGATAAAGCACGCCTGGGTGGCGGCAGGCATCGAGCGCTGAGAGCGGCACCGATCCGGCGGTGTGAACCACCGGCGCATCGGCGGCTCGGAGGCGGTGGGCGACTTCGCTGATAGCAGCATCGGCGACGGCAATGATATAGAGGTCGGCCGGCAGAAGCTCTTCGATCCTGTCCGACGCCTGCGCTCCGACGGCCTGCGCCAGCGCCTGTGCATGCGCCAGCGTGCGGCTGCCTATCTGCACAATACGGCAACCCCGCGCCCGGAAAGCGTGCGCCAGATGCGTGGCCAGATGGCCGCTGCCGATGATTGTGATACGGTTCATCGTCGCTCTTACTGCAAGTGGCTTACGATTTCGCGGATGCGGAGCGTCTGCGCTTCGTAGCCGGGTTTGCCGAGCAGGGCAAACATATTGTTCTTGTAGGCTTCGACGCCCGGCTGGTCGAAGGGATTCACGCCAAGCATGTATCCGCTGATACCGCAGGCCATTTCAAAGAAGTAGAGCAGCCCGCCGAGCGCGTATGCGTCTAACTGTGGGATTTCGATGCCGACAACCGGCACGCCGCCGTCGGTATGCGCCAGCAGCGTCCCCAGCGCTGCCATCCGGTTGCATTCGCTGAGGCGCCTGCCGGCGATGAAATTCAGCTGGTCGAGGTTTTGCGTGTCGGCGGGGACGGTGAGGCCGCTGCGTTCACAGCCGATGCCGACAACGGTCTCGAAGAGGCTCCGCTCGCCGTCCTGGAGGTACTGTCCCATCGAATGCAAATCGCCGGTAAAATCGACCCCTGCGGGGAAAATGCCCTTATGCTCCTTGCCTTCACTTTCGCCGTAGAGTTGCTTCCACCATTCGGTTACGTAATGCATTTTCGGATGATAATTGACCAGCACCTCAATCTTCCGCCCCTGTGCATAGAGGGCATTGCGGATAGCGGCGTACTGCACGGCGGGGTTCGTTTCGTCCGGCACGGCGACCTTTCGGCTCATCGCCACGGCGCCTTCGACCAGCGCCTCCACGTCGATACCGGCTACCGCCACCGGCAGCAGTCCGACGGGCGTGAATACCGAGAAGCGCCCCCCGACATCGTCGGGGATCACAAATGTTTTATAGCCTTCCTGGGTGGCTAATGTCCGCAACGCACCGCGTGAGCCGTCGGTAACGGCCACTATCCGGCGCTGCGCCCCGGCCTTGCCGTAGCGGGCTTCCAGATGCTGCTTCAGCAACCGGAAGGCGATAGCGGGCTCGGTGGTTGTTCCCGATTTGGAAATCACGATACACGCCGCCTCCCGGGTTTGCAGCACCTCTATCAACTCGGCCATGTAGTCTTCGCCGATGTTCTGCCCTGCAAAGATGACTAACGGCCGGCGGGGCTTGGGCAGCAGCGCTGCAAAACTGTGCGAGAGGGCATCAATAACGGCCTTCGCGCCGAGGTACGAGCCTCCGATGCCGATAACGACCACCACTTCGGCGTGCCTCGACAGCTCCTCCGCCGCCGTTTGCACCGCGGCAAGCTCCCCGCTGCTAATCGACGACGGCAAGTCGATCCATCCCAAAAAGTCGTTGCCTTTGCCTGTCCGCGCGTCGAGTGTTGCCAACGCCTGCAAGGCTCTTTCCTGCTGCGCCGTCCATTCCTTTTCGGAAACAAATGTGACGGCCGATTTTACATTCATGCTAAGCATGTTCAATTGAATAATAAATAATGAATACTGTGTGTTTTATAAATTTTCTGATAGCGTAGCTTGCTCCGACATCCGTTTTTATCTTTCCACCCGCAGGCAATTCCTAATTCCTGACTCACCACGGGCAATACTGGCATACGCCATCGACCTGATATTTCTTATAGCGGTATCTGCGGTTGTAGCGGCTGTCGATTTTGCGAGAGAAATAGTAACCGATGGAAATTTCGTGGCCGCCGAAATAGTGATAGCTGTCCTGGTTTAATCCGACATCGAAGGCGTAGCTCATGGTGATTTGGTTGGTTACAAATACTTCGGCCATGATAGCCGCCGAATAGAGTTCGTTGATGTTGCCCGGCGATGGGGTTTTCCACAGGTGCTGGTCGGTGCGGAAGCTCAGGCCGATCCAGAAGCGATCGACAAAGAGCAGGGCGGTGGTGATGTCGATATGCGACGGCGCCGCGAAGTCGTCCTGCCACATCATCGAGGGGCGGAGTTCCAGGCGTTCGTTCAGGGGTATCGAAAAGCCCATGGTCAGGACGGAATTCCATGTTGAAAGCGGGATGATAAAGTCATCGACCACATGCCCGCCCAACGACCGCCCGTCAGTGATATTGCGTGCCGAAAGCCCCATGAAGAACTTGTCGGAGCCATAATATACGCCGACATTGATATTCGGCACCCAGCGGTTCGAGAGGCTTATAAGCACCGGGTCGGCCGGGGTGAAGGGTTTCATTTTACTATAATCCATGCTGTAGTACATCGCGCCGAGCGAAATGCCGAAGCTCAGGTCGGACTGTGCCGATGTTTGCATCCGGTAGGCGTACATCGCCGATACGCTGCTGATGGCCAGCAAGCCCATCCGCTCGTCGGAAAAGGTAATGCCGGCATTGACGCCGTCGGTAAAGCGCCCGTCGAGCGCAAAAGCGAAGTATTGCGGCGTTCCCGCCCGCGTCCACTGGTTATGGTAGAAGACTTGGGCATACATCGTTTCCCGGTAGCCGGTATAGGCCGGATTGACCAGTATTCCGTTAATCAGATACTGGCTGTACTGCGGCACTTGCTGGCCTGCCGCCGCTGTCGCCGCCATGCACAGGCAGGCGGTTACCACAGCCTGCTTTATCCTTTTCATCCCTTTCACCGCGCGTAGCGCATTTATCCTTTTCATCCTTTTCATCGTTTAATATTTACATATCCCTGGTAAGGGGTGTCGCTTCCATCTTTTTCCTGTACGGTTAATCTATAATAATAGGTGTCGTCGGGGAGGCCGCTACCGTCCCAGTCGTTGCGGTAATCGACCGCCGAGAATACCGTTTTGCCACGCTTGTTGAGTATCCGCAGTTCGTTGCCGTTGTAGTTTTCCAGCCCTGCGATGTGGAACGTGTCGTTGACGCCGTCGCCGTTCGGCGTAAAGACATTGGGGATGAACAGCGGCGAGGGTTCCGGCGCCACAACGAAGGGTTCCGAACGTACGCGGCATCCTTCGCCCGATTCCGCTTCGACCGTATATGTGCCGGCCTGTGAATCTTCCAGCGCCGGCAGGGGCCACTGCTCGCCGGTGATGCCTGTCGCGACGCCGTCTTTGTACCAATAATAATGTACGTCCCTTTCGGGGATAACGATTTCGAGCATATAATCCCATCCTCTGTAGAACGGCGGGCCGTTGGCGGCGATGACCGGCGCGAGCGGCAGGTTGTGAACGGTAACCGACACCGGGTCGGCGGCATTTTGCGAAACGCATCCATTGACCGCACGAACGGTATATTGTCCCGATGCCGATGCGGCATACGTATCGGCCGACAGGCCCTCAATCACATAGCCGTCTCTGTGCCATTCGTAGGTCAGGGCGTCGGGCGACCAGGCGGTGAGCAGCACCGATTGTCCCTGGCAAAAGGACGTCGGGGACGTAACCGTCAATACCGGGTCGGCGGGCGTGTTCAGAATCGTAATGATAACCGGGTTGCCGGCGCCTGACGCCGTGCAGGAACCTTCGCCCAGCACTGTTACCGTATAGGTTCCGCCTTCGGTTACAAAAAAGCCGGGCGCGGTGGTGGTGGCCACCGGTGAGCCGTTATGCAGCCATGTGTAGGATTGCGCTCCGGAAGCGATTACGGTCAGTTCCGTAGAGCCGCCACCGCAGAACGCCGCCGCGGCCGCATCTAATTGAGGCGCCGCCGGACGTTCATACACAACCACCGGCAGCGCATTGCTTTCGCCGGCCGGGCGGCAGCCGTGCGCATCGGTAATGTGGAGGGTGTAGGTGCCGGAGATTACGGCCGTGCAGGCAGCGCCGGTAGCGAGCGCTATCGGCGTTCCGTTGCGGTACCACTGGTAGGTTATGGCGCCGGGGGCGTTGGCTTCCAGCAACGCATCGTCGCCCTGGCAAAAGGACAGAGCGTCGGCCGAAAAGAGGTGCGGGGCGACCGGCAGCGGATGGACGACCACCGTTACCGCCGTCCCCGGATACGCAGGCGGGCAGTGGTATTCGTTTTCGATAGACAGCGTATAGGTGCCGGCGGTGTACGCCATATACTCGTGCGTGGTGGCGCCGGGTACCGGATTGCCATTGCGGAGCCATTGACAGGTGTAGCTTGCCGCCCCGGCGACGGCGAGCTTTACCGAATCGCCGGCGCACAGTTCGGCAGCACCGCTTACGGTGATAACCGGCGTCGCCGGCAGCGGATATACCGTTACTTCGACCGGTGCGGATATTGTCGATAGACACCCGTGCGTATCCTGCGTCAGCGCGGTATAGGAGCCGCTTTCCGCGGCGGTAAAATGGGCATTGACCGAATCGGGGACGGCCGTGCCGTTGCGGAACCATTGAAAGGACGCAGCCCCGGCCGCATCGGCGGTAAGCACGACCGACCCGCCAGAGCAGAACGCCATCGCGCCGCCGTTGATTGCCGCCGTGGCCGGAACGGGATAGACGGTTATTTCCATCTCTTCGCTATGCTCTATGCAATAGTCCGTTTTTTGCACGATGACGTAATAGGTGCCGCTTTGCGCAGTTGTAAAGTGTTCGGTGGTCGAATCGGGCACGGCCGTACCGTTGTGGAACCATTGCCAGCTTCGTGCGCCGGTAGTATCAAGAAAAAGTGTGGCCGAACCGCCGGGGCAGAAGGCCGTCGAGTCGGCGGTTGTGACGGCGGGATGGTTGGGTGAGGGAAAGGTTGTAATCACTACCGGCGGGGTGCTCATTTCCGACAGACAGCCGTTGGCATTCGTAATGCGTACGGTGTACGAGCCGGAGGCGACGGCGGTAAGCTGCGTGCCGGTGGAGTCGGCGATGGCGATGCCGTCGCGGTACCATTGGTAGGCCACCGCATCGGCCGAATGTGCGTAGAGCGTAGCCCAACGGCCATGGCAGAAGGTGGTAGTGTCGGTTGTCGAAACGGCAGGGATGCCGGGCATGGCATGCATAACAATCGTTACGGGGTCGCTGCCCTGGGTGGCCGCGCAGCCGTTGGCACCCGTTACCGTAACGGAATAGGAGCCGCTTTCGGTTACGACTAACTGCAGGCGGGTGGAATCGGTCATCGCCACGCCGTTTTTATACCATTGTGCGTTGGCTGCGCCCGAAGCATTCGCGGCCAGCGTCGCCGGGGTGCCGTCGCACAGCGAAACGGAATCGACGATGCCGATCGTTGGGTCGGCCGGCAGTGGCAGGACGGTTACTGTGGACGAGGCGCTGTCCGTACATCCGTGTACATCGCGGTAGGTGTAGGTAATTGTATGCGTCCCCGTGCCGGCGCCCGACGGGTAAAAATGACCGGCAAGGCATCCCGCACCCGTATAGCTTCCGCCCGCAGGCAGAGCCAGCGGCGCCGCGCTGTTAATAGCGCATACGGCGGTGTCGGCAAAAGTCAGCGCCGGCAGCGGATATACCCTGACGGTTACCGGGCGGCGCGGGCTTTCGCTGCACTCGACCAGCCGGCTGACATAGAACGTACAGGTGCCCGGCACGGCGGTTGTAATCACCGGTACGGTATCCAACGGGTTTTCATCGTCGGCCGAAGCATACCAGAGGAAATTCCCCTCGACGTCGTAGTCGCTTAGCGGCTTTGGCGGCTGTCCCAAACAGTACGATGTGTCGGCCGTAACCGACGGCGGCGTCAGGTGGTTGAACCGCGCCCCGACCGAATAGGCGTACGATTCCGCATTGCCGAACCCATAGACATACGCCGTGAACCCAACCGAATTGCGCAGCCGGTACGAACCGTTGGCTATCTGCACCCGCGCATACGCATAATTGCTGCCCGCAATGTCGGTAAACGTCAACGACACCGGCACGCCCGTAGCGGCGACGGTCAGCGTCGTGGCCGCTTTGGCCGATTGCTGTACGACAATATTAACATATTGCTGCAGGATGGCGCTCAACGGCAACGCCGCAAACGTTACATCGGTAATTTCATTTTCGACCGGATTGACCACCACCAAAAACGGGTCGCCGACCGATACCGACTGGCATCCCTGCGACTCGCCCATGAAGCCTACTTCTACCGGCTGGTCGGATTCGATATAGGCATACGCCCCCTGCATCACGGTATAATCGCGGTATTCGCTCCGGTTCAGCGGCGACTGCGGCGTGCCGTTGATGCTGAACACCGTGTTATCGTACGCGGCGACTATCCGGTACTTATCCCGCACAAGGCTGGCCGACGTAACGGCATAATGCGTCCCCCAAAGGCGCAGCGGCGCTAATTGCTGGAAGAGGTTGTCGCGGGTCGAAGAGGTAACTCCCGTACAGCCGATGTTCGCCCGCTTATGCCCGGCAAACACGGCTATCAGCTTATTGGATTTGATGTAGGAGCCGCTTATCGACAGGCAGAAATATGGCCCTAACTCCGGGTCGTTAGCGCTGTTCAGATACGATTTTACTAAATACGTCTGCCCTTTTTGCAGACGGATGTTGAACGGGTTGCCGGCGGCTTTGCCGGGCGTCGTACCGCCGACGCCGCCGGTTTGGTTGCGCGGCACAATGGTTATTAATGTATTATCTTCTGTGGCTACAATCATAAACTCTTCGGGCGTAGCGGTGTTCAACCGATGCCCGTTGTACGAAACAGAATAGTATTCATCGCCCAGCGCCTCGACAGGCAGCACATTGGTCGCATCCGACGAAGTCGATTCGGAATTGCTGGCGTATAACGAAATTTTCTTTGCCGACGTAACAAGCAAGCCAAGGTCGGATACCGTTTCGCCGGACGTATTGTAGGCTTGCGTAAGCGGCACGGTCACCTGTATCACCGTATTGGCCGGCACGGTAAATGTCTGCGACCAGCCGGCACGTGGGTTGGTGATAGTCCCCGGCGTGGTTTCGGCGGCCGTCATAATCAATCGCGTTTGGGGAGGATTATAGGCACTCTGGTAAATATTTTCGGAGAATGCGACAAAGAACCGCCGGCCTTCCGTGCCGTCGATGCCCTGTTCGCACGTCTTCCCCGGCTGGAACAGCACCACACTGTCGCGGCACGACGAGCCGTATTCGATATGCACATAGCCGACACGCGCATTGAGCGTCTCGTTGTTTTCGATGATACGTATGTTTATTTTCCCGCCCGTGAGGGTCGAGGCCGTTGCCCACGCTGTCGTACCCATCGATACCGTATGCGGCGTGGAGACGGTCGCGGCGGTCAGTGTCATCGCGCTACCGGCCACGCCGACGACCAGCGTGTCGTACTTGGTTGAGTACAGCGCCACGCACGATTGCGCCTGCACCTGCACCGGTTTTACCGCCACCAGCGCCAGTCCCGTAAAAATAGATAATATAAGCGTTTTCACCTGCATTCCGTTTTTTTCAAGCCCCAAAGATACAAATTAATTACAAATTGCGGATTAAGAACTGCGCATTTTCGATGATTGTGTCTTTCGATTTTCAATTTTAAGTCCCTGTACAAAATACCAAAATCGATGCTTCCGCGCTTCGGCGTCTCGGCGTTAAAAAAGCCGTCCACGCAAAAAACGCCGGAAAACAGAAGAGAGATGAAAACCATCTCTCTCCAGATGGAAGTAAAAAACGCATTTTTGAAAACCATCCGGTGAGAGATGAAAGCTATCTGGAGAGAGATGAAAACCATCTCTGGAGAGGTTTTTTGTAAAAAACAGGAAACGGAAACGAAATCCGATATAGTAATCGTTCAATAATTAGAAAAAGTAAAAAAATGAAAAGAACTGAACAACCCGTTGCCTCAAGGGTAATTTTTGTGGCCGGCAAGCGTGCCGGCCCTGGTATCGCCCTGTTCTTACAGGCCATTGGGCATCTTTGCGTCTCATACTTCACCCCCTTGATCCTCAAATAATAAATAACGGCAAAAAGGCGGAATGACGTAGTAAAATTGCAGGCATTTGAAAGGTATGACGTAGTAAAATGCAGGTCGAAAATTTGGAGGGTATGTGAAGACTGCGTAAATTTGCCCTGTGATTTGCGTTAAAAATTTTGATTGACTTAGTAAGTCGAACTAAAAAAAATGGCGAACCTGATATACAGTGCATAACAAGTGCATTTTTGCGGAAGGAGACGAATTAGGGGATGAATCGAGGGAAAAATAAGTGTATTTTGGTTAGGCTAACCGATACGAAAACAGGAATTTAAAACGGAAAAAACGGGGGATGAAAAAGGAGAAGAATTTTAACGCTTTTTTAAAAAGGGAAAATATAACAACTGAGTATTCAATAATATATAAAACATAAAATAAAAAAAGTGCAAAAGACAATTAAACCGGCAGACGATTTAGAAATACATTATGATTCAATAAATAACAGGAAGAAAAAGACAGTTTGATTAACTTACTAATTTAATCAAAAAACACATAACCTTTAAAAAAAAACAGTCTATGAAGATGAACGTAAAAAAAACAATTGATGCAATGAGTAAGAGACCTTCCCTTATAATAAGGAGCCTCTTGCTGGTGTTTTGTGTGGCGGCGGGGAGCATGGTACATGCTACCGCTCAGAACAAAACGATTTCAGGAACGGTTACCGATGCCGCCAATGTGCCGCTGGCCGGCGTAACAGTGCGCGTGCAGGGAACCGCTTCCGCAGTAGCTACGGATGCCGTGGGGAAATATGCTATTTCCGCAGGGCCGGAGAATGTGCTGGAGTTTTCCTTTATCGGAATGAAAACCCAGTATAAGCCGGTCGGGGTATCCGTTGAAATTAACGTGATAATGGCAGAAGAAGCCGTATCGCTGCAGGAAACGGTGGTGATTGGCTACGGCACGGCAAGGAAACGGGATTTGACCGGCTCCATTGTCAGTGTCGGTGGGGCGCTGGTGGCCGATAAGCCGGCAACCAACCCGCTGGCCGCTATCCAGGGACGGGTCGCAGGCGTGCAGGTTACCAATACCGGGCGCGCAGGACAAGACCCCGAAATCCGCATCCGCGGAACTAATTCGATTAACGGCTACGCCCCGCTGTATGTGGTCGACGGGCTGTTTACCGACAATATCAATTACCTGAACCCGGCCGATGTGGAGTCGATGGAAATCCTCAAGGATGCTTCGTCGCTGGCGATTTTCGGCGTGCGGGGTGCGAACGGCGTCATTATTATTTCGACCAAACGCGCAAAAGAAGGGGAAACGGTGGTGAATATCAATTCGTCTGTCGGATGGAAAACCATTACCGACCGGCTGCCGATGACCAATGCCGCCCAGTTTAAGGAACTCTACAACGAGCAGCGCATCAACCAGGGCGTGGGGCCGTTCGACTACACCAACTGGCAGGCCGATACCGACTGGCAGGATGAAATCTTCCAAACCGGATTTATCAATTATAATAACATAAGTATTTCCGGTTCGACGGCTAAAAGCAAATTCTACGCCGGTCTCGGCTACGCCACCGAAGAAGGCTCGATTAAAACCGAAGAGCTAAGCAAACTCACCCTGAACCTGAACAGTGAATACAAAACGAGCGACTACCTCAAATTCGGGTTCCAACTTAACGGTTCGCGGACGCTGCCGCCCGATGCCAAAGGCGTGGAAGGCGTACTGAAAGCCGCGCCCATTGCGCCGACGCATTACAATTATACCGACCCCGTTACGGGCGCCGCCGAGCGGCTGATTCATACGCTGCCCGACTTCCAGCGGGCGCAGGCATCGAACCCGCTGCGGGCTATCGAACAGCAGGGGCAGCATAACCTCGGCGTGAACCACCGGCTGGCAGGGAATGTGTTCGGGGAAGTAAATTTCTTAAAACATTTCACCTTTAAAGCCACCTACTCGCTGAACTATACGGTAGGCGAAACGCGGCAGTTCCTCCCGATTATCTGGGAATATAACCCCGATGTGGCCGGCAACGACAAGAAGGTACACATAAGCGACCGCGAGTCGGTGAACCAGAGCAAAAGCACGAGCATGACAATGCAGCAGGATTATATCCTCACCTACGACAACCGCTTCGGCAAGCACGGGCTGACGGCGACGCTGGGGCTGACAACCAACTACCGCGAATATTCCTCGTTGAGTGGCGGGCGTTCGCAGCTGCTCGATGATATTTATTTCTCACCGGGTGATGATATTGACAAGTGGTGGCTTTCGGCGCTGCCGAATACGGCGCAGACCAACGGCAGCAGCCAGTGGAAACGCTTTACGATGTCGTACCTCGCAAGGGCGCTCTATAATTACGACAGCCGCTATTTATTAAATGTATCATTCCGGCGCGACGGCTCGTCGGTGTTCAGCGGCGTGGGCAATACGTGGGATAATTTCTACTCGTTCGGCGCCGGCTGGATTGTCTCGGAAGAGGCGTTTATGGAAAGCCAAAACGTGATTGATTACTTAAAAATAAAAGGCTCGTATGGCGTGCTTGGCTCCGAAAATACCGGCGGGAACAACTACCCGACCTGGCCGACGCTGATCAGCTCGGGCAGCGCGGTGTTTGGCGATGATATTATACAGGGCTATACCAACGAGTACCTGGTGCAGGACTTGCACTGGGAAAAAACCGCCGCCTGGGAAATCGGCTTTGAAATGCAGCTGCTCGGACAGCGACTGAGCATCGAGCCGGTGTATTACAACAAACGGACGAAAGACATTATCGTGTCGCTGGCATCGCGCACCGGCGCACGCAATTCGCTGGAAAATTTAGGCGAAATCACCAACAAGGGCTTTGAACTGGCCGCCACGTGGAGCGACAAGCTCGCCAACGGCGACTTTCGCTATTCGGTGGGCGTGAACCTGACGACAATCGACAATAATGTCGAATCCTTAGGCCGCGATGCCGCCGACGCCAAATACGAAGGCGTGGCGCGTACCGTTTCGGGCTACCCGATTGCACACTTCTACGGCTACGAAGTGGAAGGCGTCTATCAAACATGGACGGACATCAAGCAGTCGCCGAAGAATACGCTGAACAGCGTACGGCCGGGCGACCTGAAGTACCGCGACATCGACGGCAGCGGCGATATTACGGATAAGGACCGCACCATGATAGGCAACCCCACACCCGACTGCCTGTACGGGTTCAACATCAACGTCGGCTACAGGGGGCTCGATTTGGGCATCGACCTGATGGGCGTCTATGGCAACGAAATCTACCGCAACTGGGGCACTTCGACCTACGCGCAGCTCAACTACCAGCAACACCAGCTCGACCGCTGGCACGGCAAAGGTACGTCGAACTGGGAGCCGATACTCGACCCGTCAAGGAGCAACAACAACCTCGCATCGTCCTATTTTGTGGAAGACGGCAGTTTCTTCCGTATCCGCAATATCCAGCTGGGCTACACGTTCAGTCCGGTGCTGCTGAGCAAGGTCTGGCTGAAATCGCTGCGGGTGTACGCCAACGTGCAGAACCTGCATACGTGGCATAAAAATGCGGGCTATACGCCCGAAGTCGGCGGCGGCGCCTTGTCGTTCGGCATCGACAGCGGCGGCTATCCCATGCCGGCGATCTACACATTAGGTATCAATCTTTCATTTTAATTATTCATTTATTATTTTCTATAAATATGAAAAAGATATTACACACAATCAGCTTATTTTTAACGGCAGGCCTGCTGTTGCTGCCTGTCGCGTGCGACGACCTGCTGGAGCAGAAACCGCAGGGACAGTGGACGGCCGAAGATAACCGCGGCGGGTCGTTTGCCACGGAAGTATTTTCGATGTATGCCAAAGCTCGCGGATTCCATGTAACAAGCGGCAATACGGCATTAGCCATCCATAACTTCCGTTGCGAAGACATCGAAAAGGGCAGCACCGCTGCCGACGGCGCGGCCTACGCCACGCAGTACGATAATTTCAACTACTCGGCCTCAATGGGCGGTATCGGGACGTACTGGACGGAGAACTACGCCATCGTCCATATCGCCAACAAAGTTTTGTCCGACATTAAGGAGGCGGAAGCGTTGGGCGCCATTTCCGAAGGCGACCTGGTGAACAAGGCCGAAGCGTATTTCTTCCGGGCGTTTATTTATTTTAATTTAGTCCGGGCGTTTGGAGAAGTGCCGCTTATTGACTTTAAGATTGCGGACGCCGTCGAAACGAATATCCCGAAATCGACGGTCGAACAAATCTACACGCTCATCGACGCCGACCTCACCGCCGCCGCCGCGCTGCCCGTGCCCCTGACCTGGGGCAACCAGTACCCGGGACGGCTCACGATGGGCGCCGTGAAAGCCCTGCACGCCAAAACCCACCTGCAGCGCGGTAACTGGGGCGAGGTGGCGGCGCTCACCGGCGCGGTAATCGCCTCGCGACAGTATAACCTTAACACGCCCTTCAAAACCGTATTCCGCGAAAGTGGCGAAAACTGCAGCGAGTCGGTATGGGAACTGCAATGCACCTCGACGCCCGAAATACCCGGCTCAAACGACATCGGCAGCCAGTATGCCGCCGTGCAGGGATGCCGCGGCGCAGGTGACTGGAACTGGGGCTGGGGCTGGCATACGCCAACCGACGCGCTCGCCAACGCCTTCGAAGCAGGCGACCCCCGCAAGGACGAAACACTGCTCTATTTCTACAAAACAGGCGGCGACCCCGCACTCTGCCCGGCCAATACCCCCTGGGGCGAAAAACCTGTGGCCAATGCCGACGTGTCGAACAAATATTATAACAAAAAAGCCTACGGCGACCCCGCCCTGCGCGCCAAATACACCAAAGGATGCTACTGGATTAATATCCGCATGATCCGCTATCCCGACGTGCTGCTGATGGCCGCCGAAGCCGCCAACGAACTCGGCAATACCGACGACGCCCTCGACTACCTCGAACAGGTGCGCAGCCGCGCACGCAGTGAAGCCGCGAACCCCGCCACCGCCCTGCCCGAAGTTACCACCCGCGACAAAGCCCTGCTGCGCGCCGCCATCAAGCACGAACGCCGCATCGAACTGGCGATGGAATGGGACCGCTTCTACGACCTCGTCCGCTGGGGCGACGCGCCGGCCATATTAGGCGCCAACGGCTATCAAGCCAAACATCAATACCTGCCGCTCCCGCAGGCCGAAATCGACAAGTCGAACGGCGTACTGATTCAAAACCCGAACTATTAAAAAAATACCGTTATGAAAAAGATACATATTATTATTCTATTTGCTGCCGTTGCGTTGTGTGCAGCCTCCTGTTTTCAGGATTTGGGACAAGACCCCGCATTTGATTATCCCGATGGATACGATGGACTCGAAAATCTGGGGACTCAAGGCGAGGTTTTCTACATGCCTTTTGAAACCGACGCTTTTGCCGAAACCATCAGCGAAGCTGTGCCCACCAAAACCGGTACGCCCACATTGGCGGCAGGCAAAATCGGGCAATCATACAAAGGCGTTGCTGACGCATACCTTTTATTCAATTTGGCAGACTTTGCCACGTCCGTCGCCGGCGCTAAACAGTTCAGCGCTGCGTTCTGGTACAAGCGCGGCAGCGCCGAACGCGCAGGCATCGTCAGCTGCGGCATCGCCACCGGCGACCAGAAAAAAGGCTTTGTCCTCTTCCGCGAAGGCAACACCAACTTCCAGCTCCTCGCCGGCAACGGCACCACCGGCGTCTGGGGTGGAGCCGTGGCCATCACCGAAGCCACCACCACCGACTGGGTACACTTCGCCTTCACGTTCGACGAAACCGTAATGAAACTCTACTGCAACGGCGTCCTGAAGAAAGAAACTCCCTTTGCCGGCCCTATCAGCTGGACGGGTTGCGCGGCCATCTCAATCGGCTCGGGAGAACCCACCTTCGGCGGATGGAACCACAAAGGCGATGACTGCCAAATCGACGAGCTGCGATTCTTCAACAAAGCCCTTACGCAGGAACAGATTACCGCTTTGAAGAACCTGTAGGGAAATTACGAATTAGAAATTATAATTTAAAATGCACCCATCGGGCATGGCCGATCGATTGCTTGTTTTGTCCCCCGACTTGGGGATAACGAAACAGGTTACTCAATCGGCCTGCCCGAGTTCGGGAGCATGAAAAAAAATGACATGGATACAAAGATGAAAGGATGACATGGATACAAAGATGAAAAAGATGAAAGAATACTTTAAACGCAGAGGCGTAGAGGCGCGGAGACACAGGGACGGTGCATTGTTCATTATTCACTGTTCGTTGTTCATTGCATCGGGCTGCGCCGCCTCGCCCGCGCCGGCGCCCTCCGGTGCCTTTGCCCTGACCGAAATACGCATCGGCCACCACACCAACCGCGATACCTTTACGGGCGTGCTGCCCGGCGACACCGTCGTGCTGACATTCTCCGAAAAAGTCGCCACCGGCAGCATTGCCGCGAACATTGTCCTCAAACAGGCCGGCGAAACAAAGCCAGTCACCGTCAACCACGACCAGAACCCCTCCCTGACGATAATTCTCGCCGGACTGCAGGCATTCGCCCACTATGAACTCATCATCAACACCGGCCTGCAATCGGAAGCCGGCGCGGCCATCTTTACGGGAAAAACCTTTGCCATCACCACCGGCATGGACATGACCGACAAATTTCCCCGCATCACCGACGAGGCGCTGCTCGACCTCGTCCAGCGCCAAACGTTCCGCTATTTTTGGGACTTCGGGCATCCTACGTCGGGCATGGCGCGTGAACGCACCACCACCCTCAATACCGTTACCACCGGCGGAACGGGCTTCGGTATCATGGCCATCCTCGTTGCCGCCGAACGCCAATACATCTCCCGTACCGACGCCCTGCAACGCATCCAAACCATCGTTACCTTCCTCGATACACGCTGCACCGCCTACCACGGCGTTTATGCGCACTGGCTCAACGGCGATACCGGCGCCACCATCCCCTTCAGCACAAACGACAACGGTGGCGACCTCGTCGAAACCGCCTTCCTGATGCAGGGACTGCTCGCCGCCCGCCGCTATTTCGATGGCGCCGCCGGCGCCGAAACCACCCTGCGCAGCGACATCACACGTCTCTGGGAAGCCGTCGAATGGGACTGGTACCGGCGCGATGGCCAGAACGTCCTCTACTGGCACTGGAGCCCCGACCGAGGATGGGCAATGAACCACCGGATTACAGGCTGGAACGAAGCACTGATGGTATATCTCCTCGCTGCATCGTCGCCCACGCACCCCGTCCCCAAAGTCGTGTACGACGAAGGCTGGGCGCGCAGCGGCGCCTTCACCAACGGCAACCCATTCTACGGATACACCCTCCCGCTGGGCAATGCCTTCGGCGGCCCGCTGTTCTTCACCCACTATTCATTTCTGGGGCTTGACCCGCGCAACCTCTCTGACCGCTACGCCAATTATTTTACACAAAACCGGCATCACAGCCTTATCCATTACCACTACTGCATCGAAAACCCGAAAGGCTACGGCGGCTACAGCGCCGACTGCTGGGGACTCACCGCCAGCGACGGCAACAAAGGCTACAGCGCCCACTCGCCCACCAACGACCGCGGCGTCGTTGCCCCCACCGCCGCCCTTTCCTCGATGCCCTATACCCCCGACGAGTCGATGCAAGCCCTGCGCTTCTTCTACTACAAGCTCGGCGACAAGCTCTGGTCGGAATACGGCTTCTACGACGCCTTCAACCTCTCCGAAGGTTGGTTCGACAACCAGCACATCGCCATCGACCAGGGGCCAATCATCGTCATGATCGAAAACCACCGTACTGCCTTACTCTGGAACCTCTTCATGTCCGACCCCGACATCCAGGCCGGCCTGAGGGCATTGGAGATTGAATATTGAATAAAATTAAAATTTTATAGTTATAAAAAAAGTAGTATCTTTGTGCCTCCAAATCGGTACCATGGCCGAGGGGTTAGGCAGCGGTCTGCAAAACCGCGTACAGCAGTTCGAGTCTGCTTGGTACCTCTTCCCGCAAAGCACAAAGCGCACAAAGGTTTTTTCCTTTGTGCGCTTTGTGCTTTGTGGGAAACTATTCTCAACTCCCTACACCACTCCCTGCTCGTACATGGCCCGGGCGACTTTCATAAAGCCGGCCACATTGGCGCCTTTCACGTAGTTGATGTAGCCGTCGGGCATTGTGCCGTATTTCACGCACGATTCGTGGATATTCTGCATGATTGTTTTCAGGCGGGCATCCACTTCTTCGGCAGTCCAGCTGATGTGCATGGCGTTTTGCGTCATCTCCAGCCCCGAGGTAGCCACTCCGCCGGCATTAACGGCTTTGCCCGGCGCAAAGAGCACTTTGGCCTGCACAAATTCGTTGATGGCTTCGGGCGTGCAGCCCATGTTCGACACTTCGGCCACGCAAATCACCCGGTGCCCGATTAGCGTACGGGCGTCGTCGCCGTTTAGCTCGTTTTGGATAGCGCAGGGCAGGGCGATGTCGGTTTGCACTTCCCACGGTTTTTTGCCGGGTATGAACCGGGCGCCGGCAAACTTTTTCGCATACGGCGCCACCACGTCGTTATTCGAATTGCGCAGTTCGAGCATGTAGTCAATTTTTTCGTTGTCCAAGCCCGCCTCGTCGTAGATATAGCCGTCGGGGCCGGAGATAGTAACAACCTTCGCGCCGAGTTCGACGGCCTTCAGCGCCGCGCCCCAGGCCACGTTGCCAAAGCCCGAGATGGCGATGGTTTTCCCTTTAATGTCGATGTTCCGCGTACGGAGCATGTGTTCCACAAAATAAATACCGCCGAAGCCCGTCGCTTCCGGCCGTATCAGCGAGCCGCCCCATGTGAGGCTTTTGCCGGTGAGTACGCCGGTGTTTTCGTGCGCCAGTTTGCGGTACATCCCATAGAGGTAGCCGATTTCGCGGCCGCCCACGCCAATATCGCCCGCCGGCACGTCGGTGTCGGGGCCGATATGACGCCATAATTCCAGCATAAACGCCTGACAGAAACGCATGATTTCGGCATCCGATTTCCCTTTCGGGTCAAAATCCGAACCGCCTTTGCCGCCGCCCATAGGCAGGGTGGTCAGGGCGTTCTTGAAGGTTTGCTCGAAGCCCAGAAACTTCAGCGTCGAAGGCGTTACCGCCGGATGAAAACGCAACCCGCCCTTGTAGGGGCCGATAGCGTTGTTGAACTGTACACGATAACCCAAGTTGATCTGTACTTTCCCGGAGTCATCCTGCCACACGACTTTGAACGTGAACATGCGGTCAGGTTCCACCATCCGCTCCAGAATCCGGTACTTGAAGAACTCGGGATGCTTTTCATACACCCCATCTACCGATTCCAACACTTCGCGAACGGCTTGTAAATACTCTTTTTCGTGGCCGTAGGTTTTTTCCAGATAGGCCATAATTTCTTTTGTTGTCATAATTTCTTTTGATTTGATTTTAGATATTTGATTTTAGATATTAGATATTCTCACCTTTCAACGCTCCATGTGCTTCCGCTGTGCAGCAGGTCATCTACGTTTTTAATGCCGGCGTTGGCCTGGATGTGCAGCACCTGGTCGCGGACGCTGTCGTCGTATGTTTTATCGCTCACGGCGCGGATTACGCCCAGCGCCACCGGAAAGTCGGGCGCCTGCATATTGACCAGCATCATGTGAATGCCCGGGTTGGGTTCCTGTGCGTTGTGCACTAAGATGTCCTTTTCCGTAATTCCCTTTTCGCCGATGCGCACCACTTTCAGTTGCAGGCCGTCGAGCATCAGCCCCTTGTCGCGGTTGAGGCCGAAAATCATCGGCTCGCCGTGGCGAAGGACAATCGTGCGGTCGTCGCGGACGGCCTTCTGGGTAACAGCCGCATGGGCGCCGTCGTTAAAGATCACGCAGTTTTGCAGGATTTCTGTTACCGCCGTCCCGTCGTGCCGTGCCGATGCGAGCATGATTTCGGACGTCAGTTTCACATCCACATCAATCGTCCGGGCGAAGAACGTACCGCGCGCCCCGAGCACCAGCTCGCCCGGATTAAACGGGTGCTCCACCGTCCCGTAAGGCGATGTTTTCGTTACCTTGCCTAATTTCGAGGTCGGCGAGTACTGGCCTTTGGTCAGCCCGTAAATTTGGTTATTATGTAATAAAATATTGATGTCGATATTACGGCGGATGGCGTGAATAAAGTGATTGCCGCCGATGGCCAGCGCGTCGCCGTCGCCCGAAATCTGCCACACCGTCAGCGACGGGTTGGCCACTTTGACGCCGGTGGCAATGGCTGCCGCACGTCCGTGAATGCCGTGGAACCCGTAGGTGTCCATATAGTACGGAAACCGCGACGCGCAGCCGATGCCCGACACAAATACAAACTGTTCCTTCGTGTAGCCGAGCGTTTCGCACAGCTCGGGGAACGCCCGCTGTACGGCGGCAAGTATCGAATAGTCGCCGCAGCCGGGGCACCATTTGACCTCCTGGTCGCTCTTAAAATCCTGTGCAGTATATTTCATGTTGAATTATTGAATTATTAAATTGTTGCCGCGCCTGTCGCCATTAATTATTATAAAAGTTTTCGGACTGCCGTCACAATTTCCGATACGGTAAACGGCTGCCCCTGTATTTTATTAAACTGATGATAGAAAAATGGCTGGTGCCGGTCGCGCAGGTAGGCGGCAAACTGCCCGCTGTTGAGTTCGCAGACGATAATATTCTTGAACCGCCGGAACACGTCGGCGGTATTTTTGGGCAGCGGGTTGATATAGTCGAAATGCGCCAGTCCGATCCTCCGCTTGCCTGCCTGCATTTGTTGCACTGCGGTGTAGAGGTGCCCGAACGTGCCGCCCCATCCGACCACCAGCACGTCGCCGTCCTGTGCGCCGTCAACTTGCAGCGGCGGGATATAGTCGGCCACTTTGGCTACTTTGGCGGCGCGTTCGCCGATCATCTGTTCGTGTACCAGCGGGTCGCTCGAGACGCCGCCTTTGTTGTTCTTCTCCAATCCGCCGATGCGATGCATCAGTCCGGGCGTGCCGGGCAGCGCCCAGCGGCGTGCCAGACGTTCGGCATCGCGGACAAACGGATAATAGGCAGGGTCATTGGCCGGCACAATCGGCGGGTCGATCGACGGACAGTCTTTCATCGCCGGGATGCGCCAGGGTTCGGAGCCGTTGCCCAGGAAGCCTTCGGAGAGCAGCATCACCGGCATCATGTGTTCCATCGCCAGCTTCGCCGCCCAAAATGCCGCATCAAAGCAGTGCGACGGCGAGCGCGCCGCCATTACCACCATCGGGCATTCGCCGTTGCGGCCATACAGCGCCTGGTTCAAATCGGTCTGTTCGGTTTTTGTCGGGATACCGGTCGAAGGGCCGCTGCGCTGGACATCGACGACGACTAACGGCAGTTCGGTCATCACCGCCAGCCCCAGCGCTTCGCTTTTGAGCGAGAGGCCGGGGCCGGAGGTTGTCGTAATGGCCAGGTTGCCCGCATACGCCGCCCCGATAGCGGTGCAGATGCCCGCAATTTCGTCTTCGCATTGCAGGGTTTTTACGCCGAGGTCTTTGCGCAGCGCCAGCTCTTCCAGAATACCGGTGGCGGGCGTAATCGGGTACGAGCCGCAGAACAGCGGCCGCCCCGACTTTTCCGACGCGGCAATAAAGCCCCACGCCGTCGCCTGGTTGCCGTTGATGTTCCGGTACGTGCCCGGCGCCTGTTTCGCAGGCTTTATATTATAGGTATTCTGGATGGCATGAATGTTTTCGGCATAATTAAACCCGTCCTGCAGCACTTTGTTGTTGGCGGCAATAAGTTCCGGCTTTTTGGCGAATTTCCGTTCAAAGTAATCGAACGTCGGTTGAAGCGGCCGGTTGAAGAGGAAAAAGCAGATGCCGAGGGCAAACATGTTTTTGCTGCGGACGATGGTTTTCATGTCCAGCCCGCTATCTTTCAAACTTTCCTTTGTCAGCGTGGTAATCGGTGCAAAGAGGATGGTACGGTCGTCGAGGTGCAGTTCCGTTATCGGGTTGTCGGTGGTAAATCCGGCGCGTGTGATATTTCGTTCTTCAAAGGCATCGGCGTTCAGGATGACCGTAGCGGTAGGCTTTGCCCATTGGGCGTTGGCGAACAGTGCGGCGGGGTTCATCGCCACCAGCACATCGCACAGGTCGCCGGGCGTACGCACGTCGCGGCTGCCGATACGCACCTGAAAGCCCGACACGCCGGATACCGTATCCTGCGGCGCACGGATTTCGGCGGGGAAGTCGGGGAAGGTCGAAAAGTCATTGCCCAGCACGGCGGCCGCATCGGTAAAGAGGGTACCGGTGAGCTGCATCCCGTCGCCGCTGTCGCCGCTAAAACGAATCGTTACATCCGTAACGTCAATAATCTTGTGAGGCATTTCAACTACAGTTTTTAAGTATTTCTTGGAATTTCCTTTTGATTTCATACAAAATTTAAGACAAAGGTAATAATTTTTAATAAAACCAACACCAATTGAATTACGAATTACGAATTACGAATTACGAAATTATAATTACGGATTATGAATTATGAATGGCAAATACCCGCGTACGCGTCACGCGTATTCGAATACGCGAGGCGCGTACGCGGGTACGCGAGGCGCGTACGCGGGTACGCGAGGCGCGTACGCGGATACGCGAGGCGCGTACGCGAATACGCGAGGCGCGTACGCGGATACGCGAGGCGCGTACGCGGATACGCGAGGCGCGTACGCGGATACGCGAGGCACGTACGCGGATACGCGAGGCGCGTACGCGGATACGCGAGGCGCGTACGCGGGTATGCTTTGCGTTTTTCTGCCCTTATCGTTCATACTTCATACTTCATACTTCATTAAAAAAAGTTTGGCAGATTAAAGAAAAAAGAATATCTTTGCGCCTCATTTTAGCAAAAACAAATGATAATTGTTAATAAATTTCTAATAAAAAGTTCCGGCAACCCCCGCTTTATACCGGAAAAACC
>JAISXF010000008.1 GCA_031270845.1 Prevotellaceae bacterium | reverse complement strand
CCCGTAAATTGAAAGGTTACTTTTGATTAAGGATTTGGGAGAATACATACTTGCCCGAGTTCATAATTTTGCTTTTTACTGCAAAACTACTTCAATTCAAATCAAAAAATCAAAGAACGATTATATATATTTATATATAAATAATTTATAAGTGAAATTTATAAATTAACGCAACAACAGAGATCCGTAATTACGAATTGATTCGCTACTCTCAATTTATTTGTGTACCTTTGCCGCGAAAACAGACACGTTTAATTGGTACCGTTTTGTTTAGTACCGGTTGTTTTGTTTTCCTTATTTAAAAAATTATATATGACATTTAAAGAATTAGATATTTCAGATCCCATCTTAAAAGCCTTGGTAAAAAAAGCATATTCATCTCCCACTCCTGTTCAGGAACAGGCGATACCTATAGCCCTGAAGGGACACGATTTACTGGGTATCGCACAGACCGGAACAGGTAAAACCGCCGCGTTTGCGATACCCGTTATTCAGCAACTCAACCGGATACAACCAAAAGGCACCGAACGGAATATACAGGCGCTGGTGCTGACCCCGACACGGGAGTTGGCTATTCAGATAGACGACTGTTTCCGCGATTATTCCCGTTATACGAATCTGCGCCATACGGTAATATTCGGCGGCGTCAATCAGAAACCGCAAGTCGATACCCTGAAGCGGGGGGTCGATATACTGATTGCCACGCCGGGGCGCTTGCTCGACCTGATTAATCAAAAACACATTCGCCTCAACTCTGTGAAGCATTTTATACTGGACGAAGCCGACCGTATGCTTGATATGGGATTTATACATGACATCAAACGGCTATTGCCCATGTTGCCCAAGCAAAAACAGACGCTTTTCTTTTCGGCCACCATGCCGCAGTCGATAGCCAGCCTGTCGAAATCGATCCTGAATAAACCGGTCAGAGTAGAAGTTACGCCTGAATCATCGGTTGTGGATACGATTGAGCAAAAGTTGTATTTTGTTGAAAAGCCACAGAAAAGCCAGCTTTTAGTGCGTATTTTGCAAAAAAAGAGACGGTCGGTACTGGTTTTTTCACGAACCAAACATGGCGCCGATAAAATAGCCCGGATTTTGAATAAGCAGGGCATCGGCTGTGAGGCCATTCACGGAAATAAAACGCAAGGCGCCAGACAACGGGCGCTTACCGATTTTAAATCGGGCAAGACGCATGTTATTATAGCCACCGACATTGCCGCCAGAGGTATTGATATTGCCAATCTCGAAATGGTAATCAACTACGATTTACCGGATGTGGCAGAAACGTATGTTCACCGTATCGGACGTACCGGCCGCGCCGGAAATGGCGGGACGGCTCTTACGTTCTGTTCGCAGGAGGAATATGCGGTGGTAAAAGACATACAGAAGCTCATCGGAAAAAAATTAAACGCAGTGGCAATCTCTGCCTGACGGTTGAACGTATAATCCATAAATCCTTTATATCTATGGCGACATCATTTAATAAAAGAGAATTACAAAAGAAAAAAGAGCAAAAGCGCAAAGACAAGCAGAAACGCAAGGAAGAGCGCAAGGCGAACAGTAGCGGGTCGTTGGACAATATGATTGCATACGTTGACGAGAATGGTGCTATTACCGATACTCCCCCAAACCCGCTGATGAAGCAGGAAGTCGAAGCAGACAGCATCGCGATTTCGACCCCCAAAAAAGAAGCCGTAGAAGAGCCGGCCCTAACCGGCCACGTGGAGTTTTTTAATGCCGGCAAGGGATATGGATTTATCAAAAACACCGTTACTGCCGACAAGTATTTCTTTCATATCAGCAATGCGCCCGACGATATTGCCGAAGGCGATACGGTTACCTTTGAATTGGAACGGGGGAAAAGGGGCATGAACGCCGTAAAAATCGGCGTTATGAAATAGCATCAAGCGCGGGGCTCCGCGTTTACTGCGTTGGTGTTTGAGGTGTTTCCGGCTGAGGCTGCACGGGCGCCGGCAGGTTCGAGAAATCGGGCGTGCCGGGTTGTACGCTTTTCAATTCCTGTGGTACAGTCGACTGCTGGCTTGCGGTGCCGCCGGTAGAAACGAACATGGCGGCGGCCAGCGAAAGCACTAATACGGCAACAGCTAACGACCAGGTCGCTTTTTCTAAAAAGTCGGCTGTCTGCCGGACGCCAAAAGCGGTGTTGCCGGCAGCAAAGTTGGCCGCTAATCCGCCGCCTTTGGAATTCTGCACTAATACCACTAAGGTAAGCAAGATGCTTGCAATAATCAATAATATAGCTATAACTGTGTACATATTCTATTATTTGTGTTTTTTAAATTCTTTAATTTGGGCTGCAAAGTAAGCACTTTTTTTTGGAATCTGCAAAATTAATTTTTCATAGGTGCCGATTGCCAGGTCGGCTAACTGCTGTTCGGCGTATATTTGCGCCAGTGTTTCGGTAACGTAATCTATTGGAGTCTGCCGTTTTTCGGTGGCATCTTCCCATTCAATCGAGTCTAACGGCGATGTATGCGGATTTATTTTCGGCTGTTCTATAATAAACTGCGTTATCGGGTCGTTGCCTGTTAAATCGACCTCGTCGCCTGCGCTAAAATAATCGCCACCCGGCGCGGCAACCGGATGCTTCGTTGTGGGTCCCGGGGGGAGCGGTTCCGGAGAGTCGGGCGTATCGTCAATAAATTCGATAACACACTCGCTTTCCGGTGGGTCGACCACTGTTACGGGCTGCTGCAACCGCCAGTAAAAATGGTTCCTGTCGGCGGCATATACGCCGGCCGTGACGGCATACTGTCCGGCGTCGGGCGCGTTATGGCGGAGCATCGTTTCATATAATAACAGGTGCGGCAACGGGAACCACGGGTAACGGGCAGCCATGGCTTGCAATTCGGATAGGGTATCGCCGTCGGTATGCGGCGTGGGGGCTAAAAGCGTATAAAATTTTTCTGATTCCATTACCAATTTGCTACTGAAGCGTTAAAAATACTTTCGGTTAATTTGTCCACGATACGCGGGATAAGGTCGTCCTGCACGGCATCGAGCGCCAGTGCGGCGCTGAAGTCCTCGTACTCGGAAAACGAGCGGTCGAAATTCTGCTTTTCGTCCTGAGCATTCATATAGCGCACTTTGATGGTAACCGTCAGGCGGTTTTGGGCGGCTTGTTCGTTGGCCTGTATAGCGATCGACTGCACGTCGTAGTTTGTAATTTCGCCTTCAAAGGAGAGATCGCCGCCGAAGTCGATAAAGGTTAAGCGCGTCCGTTGGCGAAATTTGTTTATCAATGTTTCGGTAAAGGTGTTGCTCAGAGTCGGCATAACTACCGGCGCCATATTCTGGAAGTAGTCGATGGTAATGGTTTTGGTGTCGGGCGAGAGAGAGGCCCCGGTGAACGAATACCCTCCCCGGCAAGCCGCGGGCAGGGTGGCGAGCGCCATCGCCGCCAATGCTATTTGTATAGTTCGATAATTCCGCATGTTATTGTTTGTTGAATCGGTTTCATTCTATCTCTTCCAGTCCGTATTCTTTGATTCTCCGGTAGAGTGTGCGTTCGGAGATACCCAGTTCCTTGGCAGCCAGCTTCCGTTTTCCGTGATGGCGTTCCAATGCCTTTTGGATGAGTTCCGCTGTTTTTTCGTGAAGCAAAAGCGTTTCATCGGTTTCATCACCGGTTTCGTCGTCGGTTAGCTCTTCGGTTTCGTCGGTTACATTGGCGGAGAAATGCGAGCTGTAAGAGGCCGGTTTGCGGTCAATAGCCGGTACCACCGTAACGTCGGGCGCAGCCGGGATAGCGCCGTTTACCAATCCATGCACCACCTGTTTCAAGTCGTTCATGTCTTGCCGCAAGTCGAATAATATTTTATACAGGATGTCGCGTTCCGATGCAAAATTAGCGTCCTGCGGCTTGGCGTGGTACAGCATCGGCAGGTTCACCACGGCCTGTTCCGGGAGGTAGTGGGCCAGCACGTCGGCCGAAATCCGGCGGCTTTTTTCGAGGACTGATAATTGTTCCGCTACATTTTTCAATTGCCGGACATTGCCCGGCCAGTAATAATTCTCGAGGAAGCGTTGCGCATCTTCGGAGAGCATCACTGCCGGCATTCGGAAACGGTCGGCAAAATCGATGGCAAATTTCCGGAACAGCAGGTAAATATCGTCCCGCCGTTCCCGCAGAGGCGGGATATGAATCGGCACGGTGTTGAGCCGGTAGTACAAATCTTCACGGAAAAGCCCCGTTTGAATTGATTGCAGCAGGTTAACATTAGTTGCCGCCACCACCCGCACATTTGTCTTTTGCGCTTTCGACGATCCGACTTTCAAAAACTCACCCGACTCCAGCACCCGCAGTAGCCGCACTTGCGTAGCCAGCGGCAGTTCGGCGACTTCGTCGAGGAAGATAGTGCCGTTGTTCGCCGCTTCAAAGTACCCTTTGCGCATTTCCTGCGCGCCGGTAAACGAGCCTCTTTCGTGCCCGAACAATTCGGAATCAATAGTCCCTTCGGGAATCGCACCGCAATTAACGGCTATATAAGGCCCGTGTTTGCGGCTACTGTACTGGTGAATGATTTGTGAAAAAACTTCTTTACCCACACCGCTTTCGCCGGTAATCAAGACCGACAGGTCGGTCGGCGCCACCTGTCGGGCTACGTCGATAGCGCGGTTCAATTCCGGTGAATTCCCGACAATAGTAAATCGTTGCTTGATTGTTTGTAAATCCATGACGTGCAAAGATACGAAAAAAAACCGATTGATGTCAATGGTTAATGGAATACCCGCAAGCAATTCTTAATTCCTAATTCCCCTCCATCCACTCCAGGAACTCCGACGATTTGGCTTTGCTGATGATTATTTTTTCCGGCGTATCAACCGCCAGCTTGACAATTAGCCGGCGGGTAAAGTACCGCTCAATCCCGGCCACCGCATTGCGGTTGATAATAAACTGCCGGTTGGCGCGGTAAAACAGTGACGGGGAAATCAGCTTCTGAATTTCATCCAGCGACGAGGAATAATAGTACTTTTGATTCCGGAACGTGATAAGCGCCAGCGCAGGCTCCTCCAAATAAAGGTATGCAATGTCGTCCATTTTCAGGGGGATGATCTTGTCGCCCTGATTGACTAACAGCGCTGTTTTGTAATGGAAATCCAGCTGGGCGAGCAGCTTCTCTATTGTCCGCCCAGGGGCGTTTTTCCGGAACAGCCGCCGCATCTGCCCGAACTTCTCTAACGCCGCCGCCACCTGCTCCCGGCTGATGGGCTTGAGCAGATAGCTCACGGCGGTGGTATTAAACGCCTGCATCAGGTATTCGTCGTACGCGGTGCAGAAAATAATGGGCGCTTCGACCCGGACTTCCTGATAAATCAAAAAACTCAACCCGTCTGAGAGCTGGATGTCGGAGAAAATCAAATCCGGCGACGGATGCTCCTCAAACCACCGGATCCCCTGTTCGACGGATTCGATCACCGCCACGACCTGAATCCCGGTGTCGATCTCGGCCAGCATGGCGGCCAAATTCCGCGCCGCCTTCTTTTCATCTTCAATAATTAATACCTGCATAGTTACAATTAGTTTTGAGCGACCTGCTCGATAATCGGAAGCATAACCCGGAACCGGACGCCATCGTGATGCACACAAATATCTTTCCCGAACAGCAACTTATAGCGCTGGCCGATGTTCTTTAGCCCCTCGCCCGTATTCTCGACGATGCGTTTCGACTGGTAATTATTTTCCACCGTAATCGTTTCATCGTCCGAATAAATATGGACGGCCAGCGGTTTTTCGGCACTGGCCATATTATGTTTAATGACATTTTCTATTAAAATCTGGAGGGTCAGCGGCGGGATAGCCGTGTGCAGATGCCGCTCCTCAATGGCGACCGTCAGCCCGATCGAATCTTCGAACCGCATCGTGAGCACATACCAGTACGATTGCAGGAACTGCAATTCCTCCGCCAACGTTGCCGTGTCGTTATTCTTGTATTGAAGCACATACCGGTACACCTTCGCCATTTCCTGTATAAAATCCTGCGCTTCCTTTTCTTTAGTCAGCGAAGACAGGATATTGAGGGTATTGAACAAAAAATGCGGGCTTAGCTGTTCTTTCAGCGATGCGATTTTGGCCTCCATTTGCGCCTGCTGGAGTTTCTGGATTTCAATCTGGCTGTTCTTTTTCTCTTCCATTAATTTTTGAAACAATAAAATATAATAGAACATTATGCTTTGGAACAGCGTTCCGAAGAATTTCGGCAGCGGGTGTTTGAAATCGCTGCGCAGGAAGTCGGCCGGATAGCATAATTCCAGCGCCCGCGGCAGCAGATGAAAGCACAACAGGTTGGCGATAAACGCCGTGAGGAAAACCGCCAGGATGCTTTTCCAGACGCCGTTTTTGATGAGCCGGTTGTAGCCTTTATGGTAAATCAGCCATCCGTTGCCGACCCACAGAATCAGCGACGAGAGCAGGACAGACCCCGGCTTGACAAACGGGGCACCCCACCGGACATTGTTCGGCTCCAGAATCTGCGGAACGGTAAACAGTACCGCCATGCCCAGTGACACCAAAATGCCCAATATAACCTGACTGCGTTTCATGCGGCAAAAGTACAATTATTTGCTGGATTTTCCGCCGCCTGGCTTTTTAAGCGGACATTTTGCCTTGCGAGAAGGCCAGAAAAGAGTGGAAAATTGAAAGTTTCGACTTTCAACTCTCAACTCTCAATAGTTTTTCCTATCTTTGTTCAAATTTAAAAAACAGAAACAGATGGCAACTTACACTAACATCTTGCGCACACGATGCGCACAATATGATGAACCGCAAAAGATTCAATCAGCCGGCATGTACCCGTTTTTCCGTGCTATCGAGTCGGAACAGGATACGGAAGTACTGATCGACGGGCGGCGAATACTCATGTTCGGTTCCAATAGTTACCTGGGACTGACCAGCCACCCGAAAGTAAAGGAAGCGGCTATTGCCGCCGTGCGGAAATACGGCTCAGGATGCGCCGGTTCGCGCTACCTGAACGGCACGCTGGATATTCATGTGGAACTGGAAGAAAAATTAGCCGACTTTGTAGGGAAAGACGGCGCGCTGGTGTACAGCACCGGCTTCCAGTCGAACCTGGGCGCAATCCCAACCGTAACGGGGCGTAACGATTATATCCTGCTGGATAATTTAGACCACGCGTCGATAATCGACGGCGCGCGGCTGTCGTTTGCCAAAACCTTAAAATTCCGTCATAATGACATGAAGTCGCTCGAAAAAGTATTGCAGCGCTGCGAGCCGGAGGTCATGAAATTAATCGTTGTCGATGGTATTTTCAGCATGGAAGGCGATATTGCCAACTTGCCGGAGATTGTCCGGCTGGCTAAACAGTATAACGCCAACATTATGGTCGATGATGCGCATTCGTTCGGTGTTATCGGGGAACAGGGGCGCGGCGTATCGTCGCACTTCGGGCAGACCGGCGACGTGGATATTATTATGGGGACCTTCAGCAAGTCGCTGGCGTCGATAGGCGGGTTTCTGGCGGCCGATAAGGATACGATTAATTTTATCAAACACACCTCGCGGTCGCTTATTTTCAGCGCCAGCGCGACCCCGTCGGCCACGGCCAGCGCTCTGGCTGCGCTCGAAATCATCAAAACCGAACCGCAGCACATGGAGCAACTGTGGAAAAACACGTACTACTGCCTGAATGCCTTCCGCAGTATTGGCTTCGACATCGCGCACTCGTGCACCCCGATTATCCCGATTATGATTCGCGACAACGCCAAAACATTTATCATGGCCAAAGCCCTGATGGAAGAAGGCGTGTTCGTTAACCCCGTTGTGCAGCCAGCTGTGCCTAACGACTCGACCCTCATCCGTTTTTCGCTGATGGCTACGCATACGCAAAAGCAGATAGAGTATGCGGTGGACAAAATCGAGAAAACAGCGCGGCGGCTGAAAATTATTACCGGATAAACGGCACTATGTTATATCGTGAATAGACGGCTCATCGTATTTCTTGCGACGGCAATCAGCATCAGCACGCTGACAGTGGTCGGCGTCCAGATAAAATGGATCCGCACTACAGCCGACGCCGCCGAAGAAGATTTTTCGCGAAACGTACAGCTTGCGCTCCAGCAGGTAGCTGACATGGTCGAAAAGCAGGAGATGGCGTACCGGTACCCCGACAGCGTGCCGGTACGGAATTTCCAGTCGCAGTTCTCATCATCCCCGCAACGCTGTGCCGACCGGCCTGTCCCGGAACGGATCACCGGCGAACAGATAGACTCGCTGCTGCGAAGAGAACTGTCCCGGAAAAACATCATGTCGTCCTGCGAATTTGTTGTAACCGACGAGTGGGGCGCCATCATCCTATCGACTGACGGCTTTGCCGGCGCGCAGCCCGAACATACATACACCACCGCCCTGTTTCCGAACGACCCGGATCATATCCCCCGCCATTTCCTCACAGTCGGCCTGCCGCACCACCGCGATTATATCCTGCGTTCTATCCGGTGGCTGCTTGTGGCGTCTCTGTTGCTGATTCTGATTATCAGTACCACATTTGCCGTAACGCTCATCACGGTTTTCCGGCAAAAGCGCCTGTCGCGAATCAGAAACGATTTTGTGAACAACATTACCCACGAGCTGAAAACGCCGATTACGACCATTTCGCTAGCGTCCGAAATCCTGCAGGATCGCCGGGTGCCCGGCTGGCAGGACGGCGTACCACGCTTGACGCAGGTAATCTACGACGAGTCGAAACGATTAATGTATTTAGTCGAACGAGTCCTGCAGTCGGCCATTTATTCGCGCGGGAAATTAAAACTGAAGGTCGAAGAAGTCAATATCCATGACATTATTCGGAAAGTACTCAGCAGTTTTTCGCTGCAGTTCGAAACCCTCCATATTACCACCGAAAGCCGCTTCCGGGCGGCCAACCCGCACGTAATGGCCGATGCCCTGCACCTCGCCCATGTGTTGGCCAATTTAATCGACAACGCCATCCAGTACCGTAAAGAAACCGAACCCCTGCACATCGCCGTGCAAACGCACAATACCGTCCATGCGGTAGTGGTAACGGTAACCGACAACGGCATCGGCATCGACGAGAGGCATTCCAAACAGCTCTTCAACCGCTTTTACCGCGAGACTTATCAACACCTGCCGCCGGTCAAAGGATTCGGGTTGGGGCTGTATTACGTGAAAAATATTATCGAAACCCACCGCGGAAAAGTATTTGCAACAGGCGCTATCGGCAAAGGCAGTACCTTCGGTTTTGAGTTGCCGGTGAAATAGATGAAAGGATAAAAAGATGAAATTCATAATTCATAGTTAAATTAAGTATCATGGAAAAGACGAAGATTTTATTAGCGGAAGACGAAGAAAATATGGGGATGCTGCTGCGCGATTACCTCCGCATTAAAGGGTATGCTGTCAACTGGTTTGCCGACGGGGAACAGGCATTCAAACAGTTTCTCCAGGCGCCATACGACCTTTGTATCCTGGATGTAACGATGCCGAAGAAAGACGGTTTTACGCTGGCAAAAGAAATCCGGCAAATCAATCCGCAGGTGCCGATCGTGTTTCTCACGGCCAAATCGCAGCACGACGACATTATGGAAGGCTTCCTCGCCGGCGCAGACGACTACCTGACCAAACCCTTCCGCATCGAAGAGCTACTGCTGCGCATCGAAGCCATCCTGCGCCGGACAAAAGGCTTCCGCATAGAACCAAACCAGAGCGAACAGGTATTCACCATCGGAAACTATACGTTCGACGCCGCAAAACAAAAACTGATCCATGGCGACCGGACACAAACCCTGACCACCAGAGAATCCGAATTGCTGTACCTGTTATGTATTAACAAAAACAGGGTGCTCGACCGCAACTTCGCCCTCAGCGCCATCTGGGCGGACGACAGCTACTTCAACGCCCGCAGCATGGACGTCTATATTGCCAAACTGCGAAAACTTATGAAAGACGACCCATCTATCAATATCCTCAACGTGCGCGGACGAGGCTTTAAACTTATTTTTTAAACCGGCTTGGTATATTACCGATTTTTCGTACCTTTGGGCGTTCTTTTGTTATTAACTATTTAAATTGTTTGTTTATGTTTGGATTATTTTTCTCGCTGCCATCTACGCAGCTGTACGAGCACAAACGCCTTGTGCACGAAACGATGTATGCCCGCTTTCATGACATCAAAAAATCGGACGAATTTAAGCGCTACGAAGAGTTGAAAGAATACGTCGAATCGCCACGCTACCGGAAAGACCTGGCGCTGGTGCGAGCGCTCTCATACGCGACCAGCAAGGAGCGGCTGGTCGAACGGCGTTGGAAAGAACTGCGAAAATACCGCGAAGTAAAGAAGTTTCGTAAGAAGGGCACGCATTCGGATTCCGAATATGTGCGGGAGTATTTGGAGCTTGATGCGAAGGTCAATTCCCCGTCTTTCCTGCAGCATAAGGCGTATTTGAAAAACCCGCGTCGGCATTTGCAGAGTGACCCTTACCTCAAGTTTGTGGAGTATAAGCGGCTTGCGAAGGCGAAGTCGGTGAAGCAGTTTTTTAAGATTAGGAAAAAATATGCGCTGGTTTTTGCGGAGATGGAGCGATGGAATACGATTTTGAATGAAGAGTTTCTTGACAACCAGCTTTCGGGTGTTTGGGATACCAAGCCCTATTGGCGCACCCTGATGCTGGAGCAGAATTATGTGTCGAATCGGGAGGAGCATTTGCTTACCGATGGTGGTAATATTAATCTTTTGTCGGGGGTGGCGCAGATAATCACGCGTAATGAGCCGGCTACGGGAGTTGCGTGGGATGAAAAGATTGGGTTCATTCCTCGTGACTTTGCTTACACATCGGGGATGTTGAGTACGGCGCATAAGTTTCAGATGAAATATGGCCGGTTGGAGGCGAAGTTAGCGTTCCCCAATGTTAAAAATCTCTATCATGTCTTTGGTTTGGGGAGCAGTCGTAATACGCCGGCAATCAGTGTTGCGCACTACTGTAACAGGCGTCTGATCATGGGAGCTTATATGGCAGACAAGGCGACGTCTTTGTCAAAAAAAATACGTCTTCGCAGCAATCACTTTTATATCTTTCGGCTTGAGCGGACGACTAAAACTTTGACGTGGTACATCAATGGCAAGAAGGTATTTGATGCGCGCAACCCGACGGGTGAGTTGCTTTACATTGCATTTGCTTCGGGTCTCCTTGGCCGCACCGATGACAGTGCTCTTCCTGCTGCTTTTGAGGTTGATTATGTAACCTTGCAGGTCTTAAAGTAAACCCACACCCCCCACCCCTCTTTGAGTTGAGAGTTGGCTTTCTTGAGTTAAGAACTAAGAGTTAAGAGTTAAGAGTTAAGAGTTACCTGTGGCAGATATAATATATCCGTTCACCCGCTTGTCTTAACTCTTAACTCTTAACTCTTAACTCTTAACTCTTAACTCTTAACTCTTAACTCTTAGTTCTTAACTTTCAACTTTCCACTTTCAACGCTCAACGCTCAACTTTTCCCCCCTCCCTCCCCGTAATTCGTACTTCGTAATTCGTAATTTTCCGGTTACTCGGTACAATCGTTTTCCGGCACCACAATCTGGCTTCTCTCGAAGCCGTACCAGGCTCCCGTCGGCGCGTCTGTAGCTACCGCAAACACATTTACAAACATATACAAGAGCACCCATTCCACCTGAAATTTCTTATCAAGGGGTACCATTTGCTGTTTGCACCCTGCTTTCTTAACGGTAATCAGGTGGTCATGCCTGCGTTTTAGCTTCACAGAGGCTTTTTCGGTGCCCACAAACAGGCCATCAACATAAATTTCACTGTTAGGCGTCATACTCGTAATGTTTACTCTTTTGGTCGTTCCGTTAAACATTACCGCGCAGGAGCTCATAGAGAAGAGTAGTCCTGCGACAAAAACCAAAGAAACAAATTTTTTTTTCATAATAAAAAAATAAAATAAAATGTTGCCTCCACTTTGCGACGTGCACGGCTATTGGCTACTCCGTTTTTTGATTTGGGGCAGCATTACGCAAAAAAGCGTGAAGCTGTCGTTATGATTACTTGCTTCAGAGGTTCTACCAAAACCGTGCATTCAAGTAAGTACGACGTTTCACGCTTTGTTTGCGTGAATCTTCGCACGTATTCTCGAATGCTTTGAAAGTGGTAGATTTCTGAAGCGAGAATACGGGAAAACTCCCGTTAGTTATTCTTATTTTTTTACCTTTACATATACTATTGTTTTAAAAATTACGTTATAAAGACCCTGTTTTCAATATCTTTTTACATTTGCCCCTACTATGGCATTAAAAATTGAGCTGCAAAGATACTATTTTTATTAAAAATAATGTACATCCCCCCTCCTGCCCACCATTTTCCCCCTCCTGCCCACCATTTCCCCCTTCCCGCCGGCCGCCCCGCCCTTCCCTGTAAAAGTCCCCACCGTCCCTATTGTCCCTCTCTCCAAAGTCCCTCCCCTCCCCATCGTCCCCATTGTCCCTCCCTCCAAAGTCCCTATTGTCCCTATTGTCTAAAATCTAATGTCTATTGTCTTTCCGCAATTAAATTCGTACTTTTGCAGGCACATTTTATGAACAGGATTTATTTATTACGGTTGTTGTCGGCGCTGCTGCTATGTAGCGCGGGGGTTCCGGTGCTGGTGTCGGCGCAGGTTGTGCGGCAGAGCACGCCCCTTGGACGGGGCAATATTCCGTCGGCCGATACGTCGGCAATGAGCCAGCCGAACCGCGGCTTCGGGACGGACAACGGAACAGCGGACGGTTCCGCCACCGGCACAGACGACGAAGAACAGGGCGAACCCCGGTTGCTTGAGACATCGCTGTTTCACGATACCCTTAAACGGCAGCGGATTTTCGTCTGGCAGCACAGCCGCTACCTGAACACCCTGCACATAATCCCCCTCGATACGCTTATCGGCGACCGGTTCCGCGATTACCCCTTCCTGCAGCGCGACGTGGGGGCGAACTATCTGGGGACGGTCGGGTCGGCGGTCGTCCTGCACGATTATTTCAAACGGCAGACCAATCCGCTGTTTTATTACCTTTCGCCCTACCTCGAATACGCCATCACGCCCGAAAATATCCGGTTCTATAATACAAAAAAAGCTTACACGCGCTTCGAATACAGCGGGACCCTGTTTGCCAACAGCGCGCTGGAAGAGGGGAATGTCGATATGTTTGTAACCGCCAACGCCCTGCCGCAATGGAACTGGAACGTGCGCTACCGGCATTTCGGCACGCGCGGGCAATTAGAAAACGAAGCGACCGACAACAGCGAGTTCACTTTCGCCACCAGCTATTCGGGCAAGCGCTATAACGCCCACGGCGGATTTATCTACAACGGCTGGTCGAATAAGGAAAACGGCGGCATCACCGACGATTCCTTTATCCTCGACACCATTGTCGATGCCCGCGGAATCAACGTGTCGCTGCCGTCGGCCGCAAGCAAAATCAATATGTACACCTTCTTCGTTACACAATCGTACAGCATACCGCTCCGCCTTTTCCGCAAAGACACCACACAGCATGGCGCCGCCGGCGATTCGACACAACTTGCCGCCGCCGCCGACTCCGTGTGGCGCGACGACGGGACTGTCGTTTATTTCGGCCATGCGGCCGAATATACGACCCTCGCACGCAGCTACAGCGACAGGATAGAACCGACCGATTCCGCCGGACGAAGTTACTACCGCGACCGGTTCTATATCCACCCGACCAGCGCTCGCGACTCGATGCGTATGCGCCTGTTCGACAACCGGCTCTTCCTCTCGCTGCAGCCGTGGGCGGCCGACGCCATCGTGTCGAAAATTACGGGCGGCATCGGATACGCCAACGTGTCGAACTACGCCTTCCGCCCGACATCGTACCTGACGCCGTCGGACAACGACATCCAGCATAACCTCTATGTCTATGGCGCGGCGTCGGGGCTGTTCCGGCGTTTTTTCCGGTGGTCGGCGCTGGCACGGTACGACATGGCGGGCTATTCGCAGCACGACTTCTCTATCGACGGCCAGGTGCGCGTCTCGGTCTATCCGGCCTTCCTCAAACGGGGGCTGCACCTCACCGGCACGTTGCTGCTGCAGGCCAAACGCCCCGATTATTTCCTGAACCATACATACACCAACCATTTTTATTGGGAAAACGATTTCGACAAGACGGTCGAAACCCGCATCGGCATCCAGCTCGATATTCCCGACTGGGACATGGAGGCGGCGTTCAACTATGCACTGCTTTCGGGCGCCGTATATTTTAATACCGATGCTTATCCTGTGCAGCACAACAGCGAAATCAGCCTGTTTGCCGGCTCGCTGAAAAAGAATTTCAAACTCTGGCAGCTGCATTTCGACCACCGGCTGCTGGTGCAGTATTCGACCGCCGCGGCGTTTCCCGTACCTTTGCTGAGCGCCAACTTTACGTATTATTTGCAAGGCTCGGTGGTCAAAAATGTGCTGACAGCGCAACTCGGCGTCGATGCATATTTCAATACCCTGTATTATGCCTACGCCTACAATCCGGGCGCGGGCGCGTTCCACCTGCAGCGCATACATGAAATCGGGGAATACCCCTACCTCGACGCATTCCTGAATATGAAATGGAAACACGCCGTCATTTTTGCCAAGCTAACGAACGTCGCACAGGGCTGGCCGAACAGTAACTATTTCTCGGCGCTGCATTACATCCGCCCGCAAACCGTGCTGAAATTAGGAATTTCATGGTTCTTTAACTGATATAAGGCGCTCCGTGCTTCACGCGATGAAAAAGATGAAAGGGATTAAGAAAAATAATGATACCAGCCCGATGCGATCTGCGCTCCGACGCCTGCGGTGGCTTGCCGCCCTTCTGCTCGCCGGGGCGCTGGCCATGACGCCGCCCAGAACCCGCGCCGAATGGCCTGCCGACGAAATGCCGCAGCTCTCCGCCGGCGACACCCTCCGCTATGCCATCGGTCTCAATCCACGCGACTATTTCCTTTTCCGTGCCGAGCCGGCGGGCTACCAGCTGGAAATGATCCGCCACTTTGCCGGTATCCACGGCTGCCGCTACCGGCTCGGTATCGTGCCGGAGTGTGGCGAGCGATGGCAGCAATTAGCCGACGGCAATGCCGACATCATCATCTGCTCCCGCGCCGACTACCTTACGCAGGCACACGGCCGAGACCCTGCCGTCGCCGTTGCCCTTCCCGACAGCTCGATGTGGGTAATCGACGCCCGCAACCGGGCACTGGCAAGCCTGCTGAACCGCTGGGCAGCCTATATCCACAGCAACCGCCACCGGATGCCCGCACCGTCGGGCGACAGCCGGCAGGCATCCGGCAATGCCGCCGTGCCCTGCCGCACCCTCTCGCCGTACGACGGTCTGATTCGGGAATACGCCCGTCAAATCCACTGGGACTGGCGGCTGCTGGCGGCGCTGATTTGTCAGGAATCACGGTTCCGTCCCGACATCGTATCGCCCCGCGGCGCCTGCGGCCTCATGCAGGTGATGCCTGCCACCGCTGCCGGCTTCGACATCGTTGACTTCACCGAACCCGAAGATAATATCCGCGCCGGCGTCCGCCTGCTCGCCTTCCTGCACGGCGACCCTGCGCTGGCCGGCGCCGATGAGTACAACCATCTCCAATTTGTCCTCGCCGCTTACAACGCCGGTATCAACCGCATCGGCGAATGCCGCGCCTTCGCGCAATCGCAACAAAAAGACCCCACCCGCTGGGACGAGGTGGCCGGCGCCATCCCCCTCATGCGGCACGCGCTGCACTATGCCGGCGAACACATCCCGTCGGGGCGCTTCAACGGCGCTGAAACGCTGCATTTCGTCCGCAACGTTTGGGAGCGCTACGAGCATTACCGGAACTTAGTGGCAGAGTAAATCAGGCATTAAGAATCAGGCATTAAATTTTAATTACACATGAAAAAAACAATTATCACTTTCGGAGAAATAATGCTGCGGCTGGCGACGCCCGGATACCTGCGCCTCGGCCAGTCCGACTGCCTGACGGCGACATTCGGCGGCAGCGAAGCCAACGTAGCCGTATCGCTGGCCAACTACGGCCTGGCAACGGAATTTGTAACACGGCTACCGCCGAATGACCTTGCGCAGGCCTGCGTGAACGACCTGCGGCGCTACGGCGTCGGCACGCAACACATTCTTTACGGCGGCGAGCGTATGGGGATTTACTTCCTGGAAACGGGCGCCGTTGCCCGCGCCAGCAAAGTTGTGTACGACCGCACCCACTCGTCGATGGCCGACATCCGTCCAGGGATGATTGACTGGGAGCGTGTCCTGCATAATGCCCGGTGGTTCCACTGGACGGGCATCACCCCTGCCCTGTCGCAGGGCGCTGCCGACGCCTGTCGCGAAGCCATCGACGCCGCCAACCGCATGGGTATAACGGTTTCGACCGACCTCAACTACCGGAAGAACCTGTGGCAATACGGCGCCAAAGCCGCAGCCGTGATGCCGGCGCTGGTGGCCGGCTGCGACATTATCCTCGCCAACGAAGAAGACGCCGAGATGGTCTTTGGCATTAAGCCCGAAGGCTTCAACGTAGAACGCACCGCAGGGCATATCGCGCCGGCGGCCTTCGAGTCGGTATGCCGGCAATTGATGGCGCGCTTTCCCCGTGCCCGGAAGGTAATCATCACCCTGCGCGGCTCCGTGAGCGCCAGTCGCAACACGTGGGCAGGCGTGCTCTTTGACGGTCAGACGCTCTTCTGCTCGCCGTCGTACGACATCACGCATATCGTCGATCGTGTCGGCGGCGGCGACGCCTTCATGGGCGGCCTTATCTACGGCCTGCTCGCCTTCCCCGACGACGACGGGCGTGCGCTCCGCTTCGCCGTTGCCGCCTCATGCCTGAAGCATACCATCTACGGCGATTATAACCGCGTAACCGTCGCCGAAGTCGAAAAACTGATGGCCGGCGATGCCTCGGGGAGAGTCTCCCGATAATTGAGCGTTGACAATGAACAGTAAATACGTAAACATTCATGGCACGATTTAAGAAACTCGAAACACTGACGGCGATGCTCAACACGGGTGTCGTTCCGGTCTTTTATCATCGCGACGTGGAGGTCTCCCGGCAGGCTGTGGCGGCCTGTTACGCGGGCGGCATCCGGGCGTTTGAATTTACCAACCGCGGCGATTTTGCGCATGAAGTCTTTGGCGAGCTGGTGCGGTGGGCGTCCGTGCGCTGTCCCGAGATGCTGTTGGGCGCAGGGTCTGTCGTCGATGCCGGTACGGCGGCGCTGTATATCCAGTCAGGCGCGCACTTTCTTGTCGGGCCGCTGTTCAATGCCGATGTGGCTAAAACGGCCAACCGCCGCGCCATCCCCTACACGCCGGGCTGCGGCGCCGTGTCGGAAGTGGGCATTGCACAGGAAGCCGGCTGCGATTTGGTCAAAATATTTCCGGCGACGAACCTCGGCGGGCCGGCGTTTATAAAGAATATCCTCGCTCCGATGCCCTGGTCGCAGGGCATGGTAACCGGCGGCGTCGAACCGACCGAAGAAAACCTGACGGCCTGGTTCGATGCCGGCGCCGCCTGCGTGGGCATCGGCTCGAGCCTTTTTCCGAAAGAGGCCATCGAACGCCATGAGTGGGCGCGCGTTACCGCCCTCTGCAAAACCGCTCTCGCCGCGAAGCAACGGGCATTTACTATTTAATATTGAATAGCGCCTTATTCCATTACGGCATCTGTTCGACGCCGCGGCGCTCGATGCGCTCTTCGGCACGCGGCACAGCCACCCGCTACCCTTAAAAATCGTTTATAGCAACATCAACACGGGCTTTGGCGTTGGCGCTAATGGCGTATGCTTAACGCCGCGTCCCGCAAGAGCGGTGCGGGGGCTAGCGTTCCGTCGATATGCGAGCAAAGGCGTGTTATTCTAACCGTCGCCGGCGCGTTACATAAACGCTTGCCAGACCGATTTCCAGACCGGCCATCATCCTAAAAAGACCGGCTTTTTTTTCTTTTTTTTTTAAAATATAATGATTATTGTTTATGTAAAATTATAATCAGGGTGCGAGGATATAAAAATTATATGCTATTTTGAAAAACCCACGCGCGAGATAAAAAAAATCTCGCGCGAGATAAAAATTATTACACGCTTTTTTAAAAAAATCACGCGCGAGATAGAAAAAAACACGCGCGAGATAAAAATTATTACACGTGTTTTTGTTTCTATCACGCGCGAGATAATTTTTGTCACACGTGTTTTTGTTTCTATCACGTGCGAGATAATTTTTGTCACGCGTGTTTTTGTTTCTATCACGTGCGAGATAAAAATTATCTCGCGTGTTTTTGTTTTTATCTCGCGCGTGATTTTTTTGAAAAAGCGCGTGATAATTTTTATCTCGCGCGTGATAATTTTTATCTCGCACGTGATAAAAAAAATCTCGCACGTGATAAAAAAAATCTCGCGCGAGATTTTTTGCAAAAAGCAGGCATCCGGCGTGCAATCCGATGTAAGAATTGTATATTCATCAGGCTGTTAAATAAAATCAGGGGAAAACGGGGCGCTTTCCGCAGGCCTGTGAGTAAACGTTCCCGCAGGCCATTTTCAGACGGCATTCTTTGGGGCTCATTCAATAAAATTAATCCGCATATAAAAGGTATTTTGCCCGAAGGAGCTTAAATGCATCCAGCTCCTGCTGCCACGAAGCGCGGATGCCGGCGGCGCTCATGCCCTGTTCTATCTGGCGGCGGAGGCGGTCGGTGCCGCAGAGTTTGGAAAAGAAACCGGTAAAAAAAGCCGCGTCGGACGCATAGCACTGTCGAGCGTCGATGAGCCATTGCAGCAGTAGCTGGCCGCGATAGGGGGCGTCGAGGATGGGAAAGTCGCGCAGCGAGAGGCCGAAGCATTGGGTGTTCAGAAATGGCGGATGCTGCGCCCCGGGACGGCTCTCCGGCGTAAAAGCGAAGGCATGGCACGCCCCGAACGACGGATGCCCGAAAACCTCAAACGGCGTCTCCGTGCCGCGTCCCACGCTGACCGCCGTACCTTCAAAAAGGCACAGCGACGGATAGAGATAAACGGCCTGCATCGTCGGCAGGTTGGGCGACGGAGCGACGGGCAGGCGATACAGGGTTTGATGCGTGTAGCCGGTGCAGCGAACGACCGTCAGCGGGCATCGAATGCCGCCGTCGAGCCAGCCTTCGCCGTTGATCATGCCGGCGAGTTCGCCCAGCGTCATGCCGTGAACGACGGGAATCGGGTGCATCCCGACAAACGACCGGAAGGCAGGCTCAAGCACCGGCCCGTCGATATAAAAACCGTTGGGGTTCGGGCGGTCTAACAGTATGAGCGGAAGGCCGGCTTCGGCGCAGGCTTCCATGACAAAGTGCAGGGTCGAAAGGTATGTGTAAAAACGCACGCCCACATCCTGCATGTCGAACAGCATACAGTCGAGTCCGCGCAGCTGCGCCGCCACGGGCTTCACATTCCGTCCATAAAGCGATACGATTTCGATGCCCGTAGCGGCGTCGGTCGTTGCCGCGACATGCTCGCCGGCGTCGGCCGTGCCGCGAAAGCCATGCTCCGGCGCAAAGATGCGCACCACCTCAACGCCTTCGGCCAGCAGCACATCCACCAGATGCCGCGCCCCGACGACCGACGTATGATTGGCCGTTACGCCCACGCGCTTGCCTTTCAGCAGCGGCAGATAAATGCCCGGCTGTTCCGCCCCCGTGCGCAGCTGACCGAAGGCTGTTACGGCCGGCAGCAGCAGTAATAAACAGACGACGGCCGGCAGGCGTTTTTTTAGTATGGATGAGACCCGCAACGCTCGATTTGAGCTAAAAAGTATAGCGCACCGTAACTCCGATATTCGGACTGAACTTGATATAGCCATAGCCAATCAGATAAAGTTTCGGGTTGAGGTCGAAGGCAAAGCAGAGCGGAATTTCCGAGAGCTTGTATTCGAGTCCGGCCACGCCGTCGGCGGCAAAGAGGAACGAGCTGTTTTTGCTTATCAGGGCGCCGGCCGTAACGCCCGGTGCAAGATACCACGACAGGCCGTCGGCATTCGGCCATGCCCGATGAAATTCGTAGAGCGCTGTAGCGCGCAGCGACATGTCGTTAGGATGAATAATATCGAGGTCGATAATCCCCTCGATAGCCTGGGTCGAAGTAATAAATTGCTTGTAGCTTGCGCCGATCATCGTGCCGATGCGCCCGCCGACCGCCCGTTCATAATTTTGCGCCGTAAGCGATGGCAGAAAGGCCATCATCAGCGCCGCCACCAGCGCTGTCCGGCGGATGTGTGCGGTATTTCTCCGCAGTAAAAAGTAGCGTATGGAAAACATGATATATGCATTAAAAATAAGAAACTGCGTTGCCTGTTATGCTGCCGAGGAGGTTGTTGGCCATGCGGCTGGCGCCGAAACGGAACAGCGCCGGGGTCAGCCATTCGTCGCCCAGGACTTCGCGAACGATGGCGTAATACAGCGCCGCATCGTCGGTCGAGACAATGCCTCCCGCCGGCTTCAACCCGACCTTCCGCTGCGTCCTTGCGTAGAACCGGCGGATGCACTGCGCCATAATCCATACGGCTTCCGGCGTGGCGGCAGGCTCGGTTTTGCCGGTCGATGTTTTGATAAAATCCGCGCCCGCTTCCATAGCCAGAAAAGCGGCCTCGGCTATCTGGGGCTGTGTGAGGGCGCCTGTTTCCAGTATCACTTTCAGGCGGGCGCGCCCGATAGCCTGCTTGATTTGCCTGATTTCGCCGGCGGCGGCGGCATGGTCGCCCGCCAGAAAGGCGCCTAACGAAAGGACGATGTCGATTTCCGTCGCGCCCTGCTCTGCGGCCATCCGGCACTCGTCGCATTTTATGCGCAGGAAGGTCTGCGAGGCAGGGAAGCCGGCGCCTACCGCCGCAATCTGCACCGACGGGACGGTCAGTGTTTTACGCACCGCCGGCACCAGCGCCGGATAGACGCAAATCGCCGCCACCGGAGGCAGGCCGGCAAAATGCGCCGCAAACCGGTTCACCCGCTCCGTCAGCGCCTGCACTTTCCCGACCGTATCGGTGGCGTTCAGGGTCGTTAAATCAATCAATCCCAGACAGTGTTTCCACACCTCCGGCGTCTGTAGCGCCGGCAGGGCGCCGGCTATGTTGCGTAACGCATTGGCGGTATCTTCCGGGCGTACCGCAAAGTCATATTTTTCCATGTGCTGTTGCGTTGTTTAACGGTTGTTTAACGGTTATTCACCGGTTCATTTATTTTCATCGTGCGCAGCGCTGATTCCTTCAATGTCTCTAAAGTACCTGTACGTCCCTACCTTCAGTTCATACGCCGCGAGGGTGTCGCAGACGATGATGCTGTGGGGGTGCGTTTGCAGGGCGCTGGCCGTCCATGCATGATTATAGCCGCCTTCGATGATATGACGGACAGCGCGGGCTTTGTTGTGGCCGGTGGCGAGAATCAGCACCTCGTCGGCGTCCATCACGGTGGCGATGCCGACGGTGAGCGCCCGGCGGGGTACTTTGGTTACGTCGTTGTCGAAGAAGCGGGCGTTGGCGGTAATGGTGTCCATCGTCAGGGTTTTGATGCGCGTGCGGGAGGCGAGCGACGAAAAGGGTTCGTTGAAGGCCAGATGCCCGTCGGGGCCGACGCCGCCCAGAAACAGCCGGATGCCGCCGGCCTGCTTAATCGTTGCTTCGTAGGAGACGCATTCCTGCGCCAGGTCGGGGGCGTTGCCGTTTAGAATATGCACCTGCTCGGGACGGATGTCCACCCGACTGAAAAAATGCCGCCACATAAACGAATGGTAGCTTTCGGGGTGGTCTTCGGGCAGGCCGACGTACTCGTCCATGTTAAACGTAACGACATCGGCAAACGACACCTCGCCGGCCTGATACCGTTTAATCAGTTCGGCATACGTCTGCATCGGCGTCGAGCCGGTAGGCAGCCCCAGCACAAACGGCGCCGTACTCGCCTGCCGGTGCGCCCGAATTTTTGATACAATATAATCGGCCGCCCATTCGGCGACCTGTTCCGGTTTGTCCTGAATAATGACTCTCATGCTATTTTATTTTTTATGGACAGTGAACAGCGGGCGACAGGCGCCGTTCGTCATTCACTGTTCACGGTTCATTGTGTACTGTTCATTTTAAAAAAGCCGCAGGAATACCTCGATGGCCTGGTATTCGGCCATGCCTAACTTATCGTAAGTCCGGGCGGTGTTTTCGGTGCGTTCTTCGGCGCGTTGCCAGAACTCGCGCGTGTCGTCGCCGGGGAAGGGGACGTTGTCCTTCTGCGAGAGGTGGCGGTAGATGGCGTGCCGTTTCCGCAGCACTTCTTCGGGGCTGAGCGGCACGGCCATATCGACCATATCCAGGCTCCACTCCTGCCACGCGCCCCGGTAGAGCCACATCCGGCAGCCGTCGAACCACGCCTCGCCGCTGATGCGTTCGATGGCCTGCAGCAACGCTTCGATGCACACACGGTGAGTGCCGTGCGGGTCGGAGAGGTCGCCGGCGGCGAAGATGCGGTGCGGCTTGATGGTTTGCAGCAGTTCGACGATAATGGCAATATCGGCCTCCGTGAGCTGTCCTTTGACGATGCCGCCGGTTTCGTAGAAGGGGAGGTTGAGGAAGTGGGCGTGGGTATCGGGTTCGAGGCCTACTTCGCGGCAGGCGGCGCGGGCTTCGGCGCGGCGGATAGCGCCCTTGAGCTGCCGCAATGCCAGCGGTTCGGTCTCGCCCTTTTGCTTGTCGCGAATCAGCGCCGCCACCTCGCCGTAATTATTGCCGTAGCCGCATTCCCGCACGGTATCGAGGTTCTGAAGCACGACATTGTCGTTGACGGCAATATTGCCCGACGTCTGATAGGCCACATGCACGTCGTGCCCCTGGTCTACTAACCGCAGGAAGGTGCCGCCCATGGAGATGACGTCGTCGTCGGGATGCGGGCTGAAGATAAGGATTCGCTTCGGGAAAGGCTCGGCGGTTTCGGGGCGTGTCGAATCGTCGGCATTGGGCTTGCCGCCGGGCCAGCCCGAGATGGTATGCTGCAAATCGTTAAAAACTTTAATATTGACATTATAATAGCCCTTCACCGTTTCGAGCAGTTGCCCCAGACTGTTTTCGATATAATTTTCATGCGTCAGCTTCAGCACCGGCTTTTGTGTCAGTCCGCAGAGCCAGAGTACCGCCTTGCGGATGAACTTCGGCTGCCAGTCGCATGTCCCTACCAGCCACGGCGTATCGACCCGTGTCAGCTTTTCCGACGCCCCCTTGTCGATTACCGTTTCGATATTCGGGTGCCGCTGCAGGCACGAGGCCGGAATGAGCGGCGTTACTTCGCCTTCGGTAATGGCGCGGATAATATCGGACTTCTCCTCGCCCCACGCCATCAGGATAATCCGCCGCGCCGAGAGAATCGTCGCGAGTCCCATTGTAACCGCCTTCGTCGGCGTATGTTCGATGCCGTAGAAGAGCGACGACTGTGTTTTGCGCGTAGCCGTACCCAGCACCACGAGCCGCGTCCGGGCGTTTTCGAGCGACCCCGGCTCGTTGAACCCCAGCTGTCCCTGCGTCCCCGTGCCCAGCAGCATCAGGTCGATGCCGCCGTATTCCCCGATTCGCTCTTCATACGACCGGCAGAAGGCCGTCATTTCGTCCATCGTCAGCGTACTGTTCGGGAAATAGATATGTTCGGGCTTAATGTTTACCTGATTGATAAATTCCTCGCGCATCCTGAAATTGCGGCTTTGCTGCTCTTCCGGCCGGATAGGGTAAAATTCGTCGAGGCTGAACACCACCACCTTTTCAAAACTCACCTTTCCGGCGCGGTATGCTGCCAGCAGTTTCCGGTACACGCCTGCGGGCGACTTGCCGGTAGTGAGTCCCAGTACATACTTCTCGCCCCGTTCGGCGGCGCTGTTGATGGCCTCGACGATTTGCCCCGCCACATAGTCGGCGCCTTTTTCTTCGCTGTCGTAAATGCTGACCGGCAACTTTTCGAACCGCCGGACGATTTCATCCGGCTCAATGCCGGCAATCAGCCCGCCGGCAGGGGTGATATTATATTTACTGTTCATCGTTTAGAAATGTATAATGTAAACATGCAATGACATCAACGGGTCGTTCACTGATGTCAGTGAATTGGCTGTCCGGTTCTTTTCCTTTTCTGTAAAATCCATTGTTTATAAAATGCTTTCGATATACGCCCGCATGGCCTGTGCGTGGGCTTCGGCGCTTTGCCAGAGGGCAAACTGCGCACGGGTACGCACTGCGTTATGTTCGGGGTACTGTATTTTATAGTAGGTATCGCCATTGAGGTAGTCGGCCAGGAAGCGGACGCACTGCATGTAGGGGAACAGCGCGGCGGCGTAAGGCAGGTGGTCGATTTCGATGTCGGTAAGGAACGCGCGCGCCGAGGTCAGGTAGCCTTCGGTAAAGGCGCGGAAAATGGCCATGTTGAAGCCCACGCGGGAGAGGTTGCGGTCGTCCTCGTCGCCGGTATTGGCGGCGGTGCGCAGGAAGTCGCCGTAATCCGAAAAAATATAATTCGGCATCACCGTATCCAAATCGACGACACAAAGCAGCTCGCCGCTTTCGTCGAACAGGATGTTATTGACCTTCGTATCGCAGTGGCATACCCGTTTGGGCAGGCGGCCTTCGCGGTGGAGCTGTTCGCCGCGGCACATATCGGTTGCGCGGCGTTCGATTTCGTCGATTATTGCCCGCATTGGCAGCACGCGCCCTGCCGCATCGTTGCGCACGGCGTCGCGCAGCTGTTGCAGGCGGAATTCCATGTTGTGGAAATCGGGGATTGTTTCGCCGAGGGTTTGGGGCATATCGGCCAGCATTCGCTGGAAATCGCCGAAGGCAAGCCCTGCGTAGCGCGAATACGTCGGGTCAACTTTTTCGTAGGAAACCGACCGGGGGATAAAGAGCAGCATCCGCCAGTAGTTTTCGCCGTCGAAGTAGTATTTTTTTCCGTCTTTGGCGGGGATTAGTGTCAGTACTTTGCGGTCGATGTCCTGTTCGCCGCGGTCGGTGAGTTTCCGGCGGATATGCGCCGTCACGGCCGCGATGTTCTCTTGCAGCTGTTCGACATTTTGAAAAATATGATGATTGATGCGCTGGAGCAGATAGTCGGGCGCTGCGCCTTCGGTGTGCACGCGGTACGAGTCGTTAATCAACCCGTTGCCGAACGGCCGGACGTCGGTAACGACGCCGGCCGGGGCAAAGTGCGAGGCGGTTTCTTGCAGTTTGTTCATGGCAGCTTTATTCGGCAAATTGCAGTCCTTGCAGTTTATTCCATGCGCCGCGGGTGAAATCGGGCACTTCGACGGGTGCGCCGTGGTGCCGCACCGATATTTCGGAGAGTTCGACGAGGCTCGACCATTCGGCGGCATCATACACATCCTGGTCGAGTGGCAGGCCGTTGCGCAGGCAGTAAATCAGGCGGTAGTCCATAATAAAGTCCATCCCGCCGTGGGCAATACTCCCCAATTCGGCGGCACGCCGGCCGGCTTCCTTGTAAAACGGGTGTTCGTAAGCGGCCAGCAGCGAGTCCATTTGTGCTTTCGGCAGGGCCGAATGGGCGTTCGGGTCGAGGGCGATTTGCCGCAACGGATATTTTTGGGCAAAGCCTTTGGTGCCGCTCACGGTATGCAGGCGGCTGTAAGGGCGCGGGCTGGTTACGTCGTGCTGGATCATAATCGTCTTGCCCTTCTGTGTGCGGACGAGGGTGGTGTTCATATCGCCGAGTGCGTATTGCTGCGCCGCTTCCGGCGAGTCGGCGCCGTGGCGTTCCTTCGCGTATTCGGTCATGCCGAACTGGTTGGTCGATACGGAGACGAGGTGTGTCATCCGGTCGCCGCGGTGGATGTTGAGGATTTGGCACACCGGCCCCAGTCCGTGCGTAGGGTAGGGGTTGCCCGTGTGGGCACTGTTGTAACTTTTGCGCCAGGAGTTCCAGTAGCCGATAAGGTGCGGTTTTTCCGCTTCATCCGCTTCATCTGTTTCGTTCGAGAGGCGGGGATTGAAACTCGTTTCGCGCAAGTCATGGATATAGGCGCCTTCGACGTGTACGACTTCCCCGAAGAGGCCGGCCTGCGCCATATTGAGCGTCGCGAGTTCAAACTTGTCGTAGCAGCAGTTTTCGAGCATCATACAGTGGCGGCGGGTTTTTTCGGCGGTATTGACTAACTGCCAGCATTCATTGAGCGATGTGGCGGCGGGCACTTCGATGGCCACATGCTTGCCGCGCTCCATGGCATATACCGCCATGGGCGTGTGATTCAGCCAGTCGGTACAGATATACACGAGGTCGATGTCGTCGCGGTCGCAGAGTTCGCGCCAGCCGCTGTCGCCGGTATATTCGGCGGCGGCGGAGCGCCCGTTAGCGGCTACCGACTCACGTACCCGCTCAAGATTATAGGCCTCGAGGTCGCACAGGGCTGCAATTTCGACACCTTCGATGGCCATCATACGCGCTACGGCACCTGGGCCGCGCATACCCAGCCCTATAAAGCCGACGCGCACTACCGGCAGCGGGTCGCAGCGCAGTTGCAGTACATCGGTCTGCCCGGCGGGGCGAACCGGCGTCGGGATGCGGATGATGCCGTTACTGTTGCCGCACGACAGCAACAGGCCGGTTAAAATAAAGGAACAAACAAAGAGATTTTTTTTCATATTGATTAAATTTAATAGTTTAAAAAATTATTTTATAGCGGGAAAATAATAGGAAATCAGATGTTCATAGCTGTCGCCTTTGCGCAGCACGGTCAATGGAAAGTCGGGCTTGTTGGGTGCGTCAGGCCACGACTGGCACTCGATAGCCACGCCGTCATAGTCGTTATAGCTTCGTCCGCTTTTGCTTTCGGGCGAGCCGCTCAGCCAGTTACCGGTATAAACCTGCATGGCCTTCAGCGAGGTTCCTATTTGAAGCGTGATCCCCGACTGGGGGCTATGCAGCACGGCGATGGCTTTCCATTGGCCGATAGGCGCGTTGTCGGTAACCCAGCAGTTGTCGTAGCCTTTCCCGTTTTTCAACTGGGGCAAATCGGCGAAGATGTCCTGTCCGATACGTTTTGGTTTAGTGAAATCCATTGCCGTACCGTACACGGGGGTAATTTCGCCGGTGGTAATCAGCTCTTCGGTAGCCGGCAGCCAGTGCGTGGCATAGAGCTGCAGAATATGATCGAGTATCGACCCGCTGTTTTCGCCGTTGAGGTTGAAGTAGGCGTGGTTGGTGAGATTGATTATCGTATCGGCGTCCGACACGGCGTGAAGTTTAATGCTTAACTCGTTCATTTCTTTCCACCGGTAGCTAACGGTAGCGGTCAGCGTGCCGGGGTAGCCCTGGTCGCCGTCGGGGCTGACGAGCGTAAAGACCACCTCGTCGTTTGCTATCCGGCCAGTCCATAGCTTGTTTGCAAAGCCGTTTTCGCCGCCGTGCAGGTGATGCACGCCGCCGACGTTGGCGTTCAGTTTATACTCCGTGCCATTGAGCGTAAAGCGGGCGTTGGCAATCCGGTTGGCGAAGCGGCCAGGTGTTTTGCCCATGCACGGCCCGTCGCCGAAATAATCTTCGATGTGTTTATAGCCCAGCACCACATCCGTCAATTTGCCCGATGCGTCGGGCACTTCTATCGACACAATCCCCGCCCCGATATTGCACAGCGTAACGCTGGCGCCGTTGCGGTTGGTCACCTTAAATAACTGAAGCTCCCCTAACGGATGCTCCTGCGAAAGAATTTGTACTATTTCCATATTGTTGAATTGTTTTTCGTAATTCGTAATTTTTAATTCGTAATTCCTAATTCCCTCGCGCCATCGCTAATCACCACATCATATACCTTCGGTTCTTTGCCGTACCGGGCGAGGTATTTTGCTTTAGCGGTGCGGACGAACGGCTCGTAGAGCGCATCTTTGACCAGGTTGATGGTGCAGCCGCCGAAGCCGCCGCCCATTACGCGCGAGCCTGTAACGCCGCTCTCGCGGGCAATGGCGTTGAGGAAATCAAGCTCTTCGCAGCTCACTTCGTACAGCCGGCTCATGCCGTCGTGTGTCTCGTACATCTTTTGGCCGACCGTTTCATAGTCGCCCCGTTCGAGGGCATCGCACACGGCCATCACGCGCGCCACTTCACCGATTACGTATTCGGCGCGGTGGTAATCTTCGGCGCTCACTTCGGCGCTCACTTCGGCGAGCATCTCGAAGGTAGCATCGCGGAGAAATTCCACTTCGGGATGCCGCTTTTGGATGGCCGCCACCACCGCTTCACACGACTGCCGCCGGCGATTATACGCCGACGAGGCCAGCTCGTGCTTTACCAGCGTATCGAGCAACACCAGCCGGTAACCCTGCGGACGGAACGGGAAATAACGGTACTCCAGCGACCGGCAATCGAGCAGTATTAAACTGCCGGCCTGGCCGAACAGCGAAGCGAACTGATCCATAATCCCGCATTTCACGCCGCAGTAATTATGCTCTGTCGCCTGACCGGCCCTGGCCAGCTCGAACTTGTCGATACGGCCGTCGAAGAGCCGGTTCAACGCAAACGCATAGGTACTCTCCAGCGCTGCCGACGACGACATGCCCGCGCCCAGCGGTACATCGCCCGTAAACGCCGTATCGAACCCGCCGACCACCAGCCCGCGCTTAATTAATTCCCGGCAGATACCGAAAATATAACGCGCCCAGCTTTGCGCCGGCGCGTCTTCTTCGCGCAGCCCAAATTCCGCCCGCTCGTTCAGGTCGATTGCATAGGCGCGCACCCGGTCGCTCCCGTTGAGCTTGATAGCCGCCGTGATGCCCTTGTCGATAGCTCCCGGGAACACAAAGCCCCCGTTGTAATCGGTATGCTCTCCTATCAGGTTAATCCGCCCCGGCGAAGCGAACACCGCGACATCCGTCGCCCCGTACTGTTGTACAAATGCACTTTTTACAATTTCTTTGTTCATGTTACATGGTAATTTTAAGGTTAATTTTTTTTTGCTGCAAAAGTAGCGATTATTTTTTAATTATGAATTATGAATTTGTACTGTTGCGTTTAAAATTGAGATAAATTTTTATTCAAATAAATCGTTAGTTGTTTTTCTAAAAAAACCGAATCTTTGCAGCATAATTGTAAGAAATAACATAGTAAAATCT
>JAISXF010000098.1 GCA_031270845.1 Prevotellaceae bacterium | reverse complement strand
GATGAACTTCATCCGGTACGTGGATTTTTCCTAAAATTACGGATTACGGATTAATTACGGATTACGATGGCCGGGGCGAAAAATTTTTCGCCCTCGCTGTTTTTGTTTGACGGGGGATTCGTAATTCGTAATTCGTAATTCGTAATTAAAATTGTATCTTTGCGGCGAATTCATTTACAAAATTTATTATTATGAAAAATTCATTTATTCAAAACGCCGTTACGTACGGACTTCTTATAGGGTTGGGACTTATTATCCTTTCGCTGGTCGATTGGCAGCTGGGATTTTACGGGCAAAATGTGGCCTTTGCGCTGCTGCATTATGTGGTTATTATCGGTGGGCTTGTGTGGAGCGCGCTGGCCTGGCGGAATCAGGCGGGCGGGTTTATTGCCTACTCGACGCTGGTTGGTTTCGGCGCGGTGGTGGTGATTGCGAGTGCGGTGGTTGCCTGTCTTTTTGATTTGCTGCTCACGCAGGTCATTGACCCGTCGTACACGGAAAGAATGCTGATGGTACTGGAAGATTCGCTTATATCCAAAGGCATCGCGGAAAAACAAATTGAGATGATTGTCGATACCAGCCGGAAATTTGCGGCTCCGGCCATCAGTACTACCATATCGTTCTTTGTATCGGTGCTGCGAGGCGTGGTGATAGCCTTAATTACTTCGGCATTCATTCAACGAAAAGGAGACCGGCGCGTATGAAGCATTCATTTATTCAAAACGCCGCCCGTGACGGGCTGTTGCTGGGGGCGCTGGCGGTGCTGTTTTTATTTATTCCGGCGTCTTCTTTCGTGCTCACGGCGGTGCTGACGGTTGTTAAATTGGGCGCGACTATTGGGCTGTTCGGGTATCTGCTCCGGAGGCAGTCGGCGCACTCGGAGGCGTTTACATACGCTACGGCTATCGGCTACGGCACGCTGGCGGCGGCCTTTTCGGCGTTTATTCTTGGGGTGGTGTATTTTCTTCAGTTCACGGTCATTAATCCTGAATTGACCGAGACTTTGCTCTTGAGTATGACGCTCACGTATGAGCGGATGGGGATGTCCGAAATGGTGGATACGGTCGAGGACTTTCGTCCCTATCTGCCGTATCTTGTTTTTATAATCTGTCTCTTTTATTATACGTTGATAGGGTTTGTGTATTCCCTTGTTTTCGGTTTTTTTGTCAAACACAGGACGCCCCCTGTTGCCCCTCCGTTTAATTAATTATACCCTACGATGGATATTTCGATAGTAGTACCGCTGTTTAATGAAGAAGAATCGCTGCCGGAACTGACGGCGTGGATTGCGCGCGTGATGCAGGAGCGCCCGTATTCGTTTGAAATCATATTTGTAGATGATGGGAGCCAGGACGGTTCGTGGTCTGTGATTTCGTCGCTCGCGGCGGCGCACGGGTATGTTCACGGTATCCGTTTCCGGCGCAATTATGGTAAGTCGGCGGCGCTGTTCTGCGGCTTCGAGGCCGCTACGGGCGATGTGGTCATTACGATGGACGCCGATTTGCAGGACAGCCCCGACGAAATTCCCGCGCTGTACCGGAAACTTACGGAAGAAAATTATGATTTGATTTCGGGCTGGAAAAAGAAACGCTACGACCCGCTGTCGAAGACCGTTCCGAGCAAACTGTTTAATGCCACGGCGCGCCTGGTAACGGGTATCCGGCTGCATGATTTTAACTGCGGGCTTAAGGCGTATAAGAAAAATGTGGTGAAAAGTATCGAAGTTTATGGCGAGATGCACCGCTACATTCCGGTGCTGGCGGCACAGGCCGGCTTTCACCGTATCGGCGAGCAGGTGGTCGAGCATCGTGCGCGGAAGTACGGCACGACAAAGTTTGGCCTGTCGCGCTTTATTAACGGCTTCCTCGACCTGATGAGTGTGGTAGTTGTCGGGAAGTTCGGGAAAAAGCCGATGCATTTTTTCGGCGTGGTCGGCACGTTGATGTTTCTGGCCGGCGGGGCTATTGCGCTATGGCTGATTATAGCCAAATTGATGGCGCAAAGTCAGGGCGATGAATTTCGTGCGGTAACCGACCAGCCGCTGTTTTACCTTGCGCTCGTTGCCCTTATTATAGGTGTTCAACTGTTTTTATCGGGCTTTATTGCCGAGCTGGTATCGCGTTCGGGAGACGACCGCAATCATTACCTTATTGATGAACAATTCTAACCTCTCCGCCCTTCCCGAAGCCCTGCGTGCGGCAGGTATCACCCTGATTCTTGCTTCCGGTTCGCCGCGCCGCCGGCAGCTGATAGAAGGCCTGGACATGCCGGTCAAAACAGAATCTTTTGACGCGGTGGACGAAATCGTTCCGCCCGACCTCTCTGCCTTCGAGACGCCGGCCTATTTAGCCCGCCTGAAATCGGATGCGTTCCGGCCGCTCGCAGCGAACGAGGTGCTCATTACGGCCGACACCGTAGTCGTCTGCGATGGCCGGCTGCTGGGCAAACCCACCGACCGCGAGGATGCGCGAGCGATGCTGCAGCGCCTGTCGGGTAACCGCCACGAGGTACTCACGGGCGTGTGCCTGCGCACGGTTGCCGCCGTCCGTACTTTTACGGAGCAGACGACGGTTGTGTTCCGCCCGCTGGAGGCTGCCGAAATCGACTTCTACCTCGACCGTTACCGCCCCTGTGACAAAGCCGGCGCCTATGGCGCGCAGGAATGGATGGGCTTTGTCGGCATCGAGCGTATCGAAGGATCGTATTTCAATGTCATGGGGCTGCCCCTGCACCGGCTCTATGAAGAGCTGAAGGCATTGATTATAGACTTTGAGACTTTTAGACGATAGACTTTGGGACTTTGAGACGATAGACTTTGGGACTTTGAGACTGATAGACGATAGATTATTTTAAATAAAAAAACAATAAAAATAATGAAGACACTGCGTATTATTTGCCGCATATTGATTGGCGTGCTGTTTATTTTTTCGGGCTATGTGAAGGCTATTGACCCGATAGGTTCTCAAATTATTTTTACGGAATATTTCTCGGCGTTCGGTATGGGCTTCTTTGTTCCGTGGGCGCCGTTTCTGGTGGCTTACATAGCATCGATGTCCGAACTGCTCATTGGCTGCTGCGCCCTGATGGGCATCCGAATGAAAGAAACGGCCTGGGCAGCGCTGGTCTTTATGATATTCTTTACGATACTCACCCTCGTGCTGGCGCTCACCAACCTTGTTACCGATTGCGGATGCTTCGGCAATGCCATTAAGCTGACCAATTGGGAAACATTTTTTAAGAACATAATAATTCTGCCCTTTGTGGTTATTATGTTCCGGCAGCGCAGGAACTACCGGGCGACAGCCCCGTGCCGGGCGGAGTGGATTACGGTCGGCGTGCTGGCCGCGCTGCCGTTGCTGCTGTCGATATATTGCTACCGTCATTTGCCGCTGCTTGATTTTATGGCCTATAAAGTGGGCGTGAATATCCCGGAGGCCATGTCCTACCCCGAAGATGCGCCGCAGGACGAGTGGGAGGTGATTTACCGGTACGAAAAAGACGGCCGCGTGCAACCGTTTTCTAAAGAAACGGCGCCGTGGAACGACAGCACGTGGACGTTCGTGAGCACGCAACCGATTCTCAAAAAGAAAGGCTACGAGCCGCCGATACACGATTTCACTATCGCACCGCCCGACGGGGGCGACTATATCACGGACTCCATCCTCAACCTGCCGGGGTATGTATTCCTGTTGATTATGCCGCATGTCGAGCAGGCTTCGACGGCGCAGGCCGCCAAAATCAATGCCCTCTCCGACTACTGCCTGATGCGCGACGACCGGCATTTCTTCGCGCTTTCCGGGTCCGACGAGGCGCAGAACGAAGCCTTTGCCGTAGCCACCGGCGCCATGTACCCGTTCTATATCACCGACGAGAAACCGCTGCTCTCGATGGTGCGCTCGAACCCCGGCCTGCTGGTGCTGCATGAAGCCACGATTGTTGCCAAATACAGCCGCTTCGACATCCCCTCGCCCGCGCAGGTCGAAACCGAACTCACGAGCCGAAGTCCCGATAAGATTATCGCCGGCCATATCACCTGCCGACAGCTCACCACCGACCTGCTGGCCGCATCCTTACTGCTGGCGATGGCCGCATGGGGCATCGTTTTCCGACATTTGAAAACCGTTGGTCGTAATGAAAATGAAAATGAAAATGAAAATGCGTAATTAAAACCGTAATTCGTAATTCGTAATTCGTAATTTAAAATGGAGTTTCACGCCTGTTATTCTTTAAAATCCCACAATACTTTTGGCTTTGATGTGCGCACCGGACTTTTTGCCGCCGTCGATACGGCCGACGAGCTGCAGGCGCTGCTTTCCGACGCACGCTATCATACGATGCCGCGGTTAGTGCTTGGCGGCGGCAGCAATATGGTATTTTGCGGCGATTTCGACGGTCTTGTCATCCATCCCCGCATGGGCGGCATTGAAAAGCAGGCGGAGGATGCGGAGGAAGTGTATCTGCGCGCCGGCGCGGGGGTGGTGTGGGACGATTTTGTGGCCTGCGCCGTGCAGCACGGCTGGGGCGGGGCGGAGAACTTATCGTTCATTCCCGGGCGTGTCGGGGCGTCGCCGGTGCAGAACATCGGCGCGTATGGCGTGGAGGCGAAAGCTATTATTCATCAAGTCGAATGTATCCTTACCGGCACGGGCGAACGGCGGATATTCTCCAATGCCGAATGCGCGTTTGGGTATCGCGACAGCGTGTTTAAGCACGCCTGGAAAGACCGGGCGGTGGTTACGCACGTCGTATTCCGCCTGCGGAAAAGGCCGGTTTTGCAGGTTCATTACAGTCCTCTTGCCGACGAACTGAAAAACTACCCGGAACATTCGCTGCCGGCGGTTCGGCAGGCGATTATTGCCATCCGGCGGAGGAAACTGCCCGACCCGGCGGAAACGGGTAATGCAGGCAGTTTCTTTAAAAATCCGGTGGTGCCAAAAGCCACGGCGGAACGGTTAGCCGCCGCCGACCCTCAACTTACGCTTTATCCGGTGAATGATGCGTCGGTTAAACTGCCGGCGGGCCGCCTCATCGAGCTGGCGGGATGGAAAGGCCGGCGGGTTGGAAATGTCGGCGTCCATGCGCAGCAGGCGTTGGTACTGGTTCATTATGGCGGCGGTACGGGGAACGAAATCATGGCGTTAGCGGCGGCCATCCGGCAATCGGTGTACGATCGGTTCGGCGTGCAATTAGAGCCGGAAGTAAACGTGATAGGCTATCATTAGATAATTAATAATAATTTAATATTGATATTGCCGCGCGGTATATAACCGACTGCGAATAATGTCGTACCTTTGTGCAAAATTAAACTAACAAAATTAAAAACAAAAAAAATCAATCAATGAAAAAAATTTTTACCATCGCCGCTGTTGCTATTGCAATGGCATCTTGCGGCACGAAAGAAGCCGGAATTTGTGTAGATAAGTTCTACGAAAATCCGGTAGTGGGTTCCGAAATTGTAATTGCGGGACAAGCAAAAGTGTGTTGTTGTTCGGGTGCTCTGCTGCTCACTGGCAGCGAAAAGAACGTAATTACCGTAGCTCCTGCCGAAGGAGTTGTGGTTCCCGAAAATGTGAAAGGCGCTATCGTCGAAGTAAAGGGTGTTGTTAGCACGACTACGATTGATGAGCAGTACGTAGCGGATTTAGCCGCACAGGCCGAAGCCGCTCAAGATTCCACCGAAAAAGCCAAGCTGACGGCTAAAGTGGAAAAAGTAAAAGCCGCTATCGAAGCCAACGGCGGGCCGATTACCAAATATACGATTGCCGCTACGGAAATCGTTGTAAAAGACGCCTGCTGCAAGAAGGAAGGCAAAGAAGGCTGTAAGAAAGAAGGTAAAGCCTGCTGCAAGAAAGACAGCGCCGCCAAATGCGAAGGAGCTAAAGAAGAAAAGAAATGCGACGAAGCTAAAGGCGAAACGAAAGTCGAACCCGCAGAAGAAAAAACGGCGGAATAATAAATTTTTTATAATTAACAAGGAAAAAAGCCGGACTTGCGTCCGGCTTTTTTTATGCACCCTCAATATATTTCAATATTCAATACCGATAAGCCATTGTTTTAACAATGCTTTCCATGCGTCGGCTGTGATACGCCGGAGACCAGTCCGGCCGCTTCCGGTACTTCCGGCGTTGCGATACCGTTACTGTTCGGCGCGCCGTCGGGCCTAAGCATTAACCATTATTTACTCGCACCATTCGCAGCGCTCGTCGATATATTCTATTTCGATGGTGGAATGGCGGATGTTCATTTCCTTTAATAAAAGATGCGCCTGGGCGCGGATTTGCTGCTGGGCGGCGATGCTTTGCGGCGCGTTGAGTACCAGATGCACCGTGAGGACATGGTATTCGCTGTCCATTGTCCAGATGTGAAGGTCGTGAATATCGGCCACGCCCGGCAGGCTTTTCAGTTTGCCGGCAATGGCCTTTTCGTCGATATTCGCCGGCGCGCCCTGCAAAATAACGCGGAAAACGGTTCTCAGATTGCGATACACATTATATAATATATAGAGGGAAATGCCGACCGAGAGCAGCGGGTCGAGCACCGGCGCCTCGACAAAGAGCATGACCACACTGACAACCAGCACCGCTATCCAGCCCAGCACATCCTCCATCAAATGCAGCGACACCACCCGCTCGTTGACGCTCTTTCCCTTTTTGAGCCGCAGCATCGCCGCACCATTGACAACAATCCCGAAAACCGCCAGCAGCAACATGCCTTTGGCATTGGCTTCGGCCGGCTCGAGGATGCGCTGGACGCTCTCATAGAGCACAAACAGCGAGCCCGCGAGCAGCACCATCGAGTTGATAATGGCGCTTAGCAGCGAATACCGTTTGTAGCCGTAGGTATAATGTGCCGTCGGCTTGCGGCCGGCGATGCGCTGGAAAATCCACGCCAGCCCCAGCGCCACGCTGTCGCCAAAATCGTGCAGCGCATCCGACATAATGGCGATGCTGTTGGTCAGCAGCCCGCCGACTAACTCAATAATGCAAAATCCGAGATTAAGAAAGAAGGCCAGCGCAATATTCCGCGTCCCCTCCCCGTGATGATGATGCCCCATTTTTTTAGACTTTAGACATTAGACAATAGCCGTTTTTTAGACAATAGACATTTTTTTTAGACAATAGACTTTGAGACGTTAGACATTAGACAAAAGTCTCAAACGTCTATTGTCTCAACGTCTCAAAGTCTATACGACATTCTCGATAGAGAATGTCGTCAGCACCTTTCCCTTATACGCGCCCTTGCCGTGGATGGTGAGCTGCGCCATGCCCACTTTGTCATTATTCTTATACGTTACATCGAAATCCCTGCCCATCTCAAGGCGCACCACCGCCGCCGCGACATCATCTTCGCGATAATACACCACCGGCGCCGGCGTTATCGGCTCGCCCGTGTAGTGCTGCGTCGGAATAGGTTCAATCACCGTGCGACCGGCAGCGGAGAGGTTTTTGCGAACACGGTGGGGCGCGTGCTCGTTGAAGTAATCAATTATAGCGTTGAGGTTGGTAATGAAGGTCTCAAACACCGCCGGCGTCTCGCTCATAACGGCCGCCGCGTCGATGCGCTCGACGATGGGACGATAGGCCGCCTCCGACCGGTGCCGCGCATCGGCCACCGTGCCCTGCGGCTTGAGCGCCGTCTCGGCATAGCGCTGCCGCATGAGCGCCTCGAACGCCCCCTCAGCCGCCGTAAGCTCCGCAATCCAGGGCGCGAGGCCAACCAGCGCCGCCTTTGCCGAATACTCCGTGCTGTTGAGGTCGGCAATCAGCAAATTGACCGACGCCGACTCCGCTTCATAATCTTTTTCGCGAATATTGCCGAATGCCAGAAACCGGTTATGAAGGCTCTCGGCAGCGGCAGCTACGGCGGGCGTGAAATGATGCTGCGCCGAAATAATGGCCGAGAGCATCCCTGTGAGGCAGCGATCAACACGTGCGTCGGTCGCGGCGATGGGCGCCGTCAGGTCGCTCTTGCGCATCCTGTTAACGAGCGCCTCTTCGGCTGCCACTGCCGCCGTAAACTCCGGCAGCAGCGCCGTTACTGCGGTTTTAACATCGGCGTATGCCGTAGCATTGAGCAGCGTCGCAAATTCTTTTAAATATTCGTAATGCGAAATAGCACGAAAATAACTGAAATAAATGGTTCTAATTTTTCCCATAGTAGTTAATTTTTAAAAATAATATTTATTGAAAATGGAGAACGGGAACAGAAAAAAACATTTTTTTCTTTCGCCAGCCCGGCTGGGACGAAAAAAAAACATTTTTTTCTTTCGCCAGCCCGGCTGGGACGAAAAAAAACATTTTTTTCTGTCCCAATAAATCTTGGGACAGAAAAAAACGTTAGGCGTTCCGACGAAACGTTACAAGTTGAAAAAATACCAGATTTTTCTGTCTCCGCCGGAACGTTATTAAAAAATATGTTAGCTGTTGTATGCATTTTTTTCTAAATAGACCACAAAGGTAAGAAAAATTTTTGAAAAAAAAAGTTTGCGAACTTTTTTTTCAAAAATTTTTTAGACATTGAGATTTTTAGACAATAGACGTTGAGACTTTTTTTTGAGACTTGAGACGGAGAGGCGCGGGCGGACGCCGGCCGCCCCTACTGTCTCTACGTCTATTGTCTAAAAGTCTTTTTTTAGACTTCAGAACATGGACTTTGAGAACATGGACTTTTTTTTTAGACTTGAGACGGAGAGACTTTAGACTTTTAGACTTTTGTCTAACGTCTCTCCGTCTCACGTCCCTAAAGTCTCAAAGTCTATTGTCTATTGTCTAAAGTCTTCACAAGGAGCGAGAATATCATTTGCCGCGTGTTGATACGGTTGAGCAGGTTGTTGTCGTTTGGGAAGGAGCGGTTGGAGAGGAAAATGACTATCAGGTCGCGCTGCGGATCGACCCAGCAGAGGTTGCCCGTATAGCCCGAATGCCCGTAGCTGCGAAGCGACCATTCGCGCCCGACAGGCGAGGGTTTCTCGGGGCGGGGTTCGGGCTTGTCGAAGCCGAGGCCGCGACGAACGCCCCGGTCGCACATCGCGCACGCGGTGAAGCGTCCGACGGTACTGTCCGACAGGTAACGCTCGCCGCCGTATTCGCCGCCGTTGAGGTAGAGCTGGAGGAGTTTGGCGAGGTCGTCGGCGTTGCCGAATACGCCGGCATGACCGGCGATGCCTCCGAGCAGCGCGGCCGTCGGGTCGTGAACCGTTCCCTGTACGCGCTGGCGGCGGAAGAGGGTATCTATTTCCGTCGGCGGAATACGGCTCGGCGCAATGCCGCGCTGCAGGGGGCGGTAGCCGGTGGTGTGCATCCCCAGCGGGGCATAAAACAGACTGTCGGCTAACCGCTCCAGCCCCCGCCTGGCGATGCGCTCCACCGCCCGCTGGAGATAGATAAACCCCCAGTCGCTATACCGGTACGCCTTCCGCGATAGCGGCGAGCGGTCGATAGCCCCATACACCATTCGCCGTAAGGCCTCCGACCCGTACAGCCCGTCGGCCACCGGCAACGGGTATTGCGGCGAGGGCTGGCGCGCGAAATGCACCGTGTCGGGCAGGCCGGTCGAGTCCTGCCGGCTGTCTTTGAAGAGCGACCGGTGAAACGGCTCGAAGGGCTGCAAGCCGGCGGTATGCGTGAGCAGTTCGGCTATCCGCAGGTTGTTTTTGTTGGTTTGGGCAAGCTCGGGCAGGCAGGCGCCGAGCGTGGCTTCGGTCGGCAGGCGCCCGCCGTCGGCGAGGTGCATGACCACAGGCAGCGTGGCGCCGATTTTGGTAATCGAAGCCCAGTCATATACATCCTGCTCCGCCACCGGCCGCGCGTCCTCATCGTAGGTATGCCGCCCGACGCTCCGGTGGTAAAACACATCGCCCCTGTAGATAGCCATCAGCTGCGCTCCCGGCATTGCCTTACGGCGGATGGCATCCGCGAGCAGCGAATCGACCGCCGCAAGGTCGGTGCGTGAAAGACCGATCTCTTCGGGCAGCACATAATGCAACCGCACCGGCGCCGATTGCCGGATGCCGTTACCAAAAATCCACGTATCGTCGATAGAAACGGGCAGAGCGCCACGCGCCGCGACGCCGCCGAAAAGCAGCTGTGCCGAGCGCTCCTGCGCGTATTTTGTATTATCGTAAGCAATAATAATGCTCGAAAACCGCTCCCTGCCGGCGAACTCCCGAAGGCCGTAAGGCGTGCCGAAAAAGACCAGCGCCACCGGCTGCTCCGCCGCAAGGCCGGTGAGGAAGGCGGCGGCGAGGCTATCGACGCCGAAATGATACTGCGCCCGCGCGTCCGTTGCATGATACCCGACGATAACAAGGTTATACTCCCGGAGCCGCTCCCGGAGTTCGGTCAGCCCGTTCATATCATTCATCCCTTTCATCCCTTTCATCCCTTTCATATCATTCATCCCGTTCATCGAAAACGTATCAACGGCTGCGTAGCGTTGCAGGTACTGCGTAAATGCCGCGCCCGGCTTCCCGACACTGAGGCAGGCGATTTTCAAGGTGTCGAGACGGCGCAGCGGCAGCCGGTCGTTATCGTTGCACAGCAAGGTGAGGGCCGCTTCCGAGAGGCGGTAGCGCAGGGCTTCGTTCGCGGGGCGGTTGAGGTCGTCGCGCAGGCCGGAGCCATTTACGGAGGTATAGTTATTTAATCCGGCGCGGTACTTTGCGGCCAGCATTTTCCGGCATTTCATATTGATTTGATGCTCCGGCAGCGCTCCGGCGGCCACCGCCTCTTCGATGGCCGTGATGGAGGCCGCGATGCTGTCGGGCATCAGCATGATGTCGTTGCCGGCGAGCAGCGCCGAGAGCGCCAGCGTCCGGACAGCGCCGGCGGCGGTCGCGGCTTTCATGTTCAGGGCGTCGGTGATAACCAGTCCGCCGAACTCCAGCCGCTCGCGCAGCAACCGGCTCACTACGGCATGTGAGAATGTCGAAGGCCGCTGTGCGGTATCGAAGGCCGGCACTTGCAGGTGCGCCACCATAATGGCGTCGGTACCGGCCTCCATCAGCGCGCGGAAAGGGAAGAGTTCTATCGAGTCCATCCGCGACGGCGAATGGGCAATGGCGGGCAGCGTTTCGTGCGAATCCTGATGCGTATCCCCGTGCCCGGGAAAATGCTTGATGCAGGTCATCACGCCCCTGCTTTGCAGCCCCTGCATACAGGCAATGCTTTTGCCGGCGACATTATACCTGTTCTCCCCAAACGACCGGCTATTGATGACCGGGTTGTCGGGGTTATTATTAATATCGACCACCGGCGCGAAGTTCAGGTGCACGCCTGCGCGCCGGCACTGCTCGCCGACGGCCTCGCCCATTTGCCGTATCATAGCATCGTCGGCAATGGCGCCGAGCGTCATCTGCCGCGGAAAGGGGATAATGCTGTCGATCCGCATGGCGACGCCCCATTCGGCATCCATCGTTACCAGCAGCGGCACCGCCGCGCAGGCTTGCAGGGCGTTCAGTCCCTCCGCATACAACTGCGGATGCGCCTTCATCACAATCACCCCGCCGACAGCCTCGCGCTGCAACAGTTCGAGCGTCGCCGCTACATTATTGCGCTTATCGCCGGTAAGGTGGACGGGCGCAATAAAAAGCTGCGCAATCCGCTGCCGCAACGGTAGGGTCTGCATCACCGAATCGACCCATTGCTGTTCGCTTCGCCGCGCCTGCATGGCAGCCGTCTGTGCCGTTGCCGTAGCGACAACGAGATATAGCATAAATAAAAGCCGTGTTTTTTTCATTGATAAATAGGGAAGATATAAAATGGAGTTATGGGAGCCGCAGGCAAAAGACACAAAAAAGCACAAAGAAAAAAATCTTTGTGCTCTTTGTGTCTTTATGGGATAATTTTTATCTGCCGCCGGCATTCGTAATGCGTAATTTCTACGACAGCGCCGCTATCGCCGTACCGATGAGGTTCGCGTTTTCCATGTGCAGCAGCTCGACGCGGACGTCGGGGTGGCCAAATTCGCTCATGAGGCTGTGCAGTTCCACAGTAACCATTGCCGAATAATCGTTTCCTTTCCTGTTCCGGCTCCAGAACAGACTGCCTTCGGCGGTAAGCAGCACCCGCTTTACCGACGGCTCCTGTGCAATCAGCACCAGTATCAACCCGGCGAGCGACGCGGCCACGAGCTGTGCCGAGCGTTCGTATATCCACCGCGCCATGTGCACGTACTCTTCCTTATAGATAGCCGGATAACTGAGGATGGTTGTCAGTGTCTGCGCGTCGAATTTTTCTTCAAACTCGTCGAGCGGGAAGGCCGATTTGAAAATCTCGCCTAAGTACATCCCCGAAATGGCTTTTTCAAACCGTTGCGCACCGCGCTTGTCGGAATTGGCATCCACCATTTCATCGTAAATCGTCAAATGCTGCGGATGAAAGTTCCCCGATTCGAGGTTCACTGGAATATAAGCCCCCGTTTTATGCGCCGGCGCCAGCTTTTCGATCTTATCCGACCGCATGAACGCCGCCATATTCGTTCCCGTACCTACTATCAACCCGATGTAAGCGTCATACCCCGGTTTGGTGAGGCCGGCAAAGAGGCTGGCGACAGTGTCGTTGATTACCTTAATGCCGGTAAAGTTCAGTTGTTTTTTCTCGTTAAAATACTTCCGCAGCGGCTCACCCACCGGCTTCCCGACCATCTCGGCGATGTTCACGCCCTTTGTCCACAACAGCAACTCGGCGTCGCCATTGTCTAACGACTTGGCGGGGTACGAGAAGCAGTACCCCAGCGGCGTTCCCTCCGGCGTATCAATTTTGATTTCGCCAATCGGGTCGGCCTGTGCCTTAAAAAGCTCTTCCTGCGTATAGCCGTCGCGTTTCATTTCCGACAAGTCGCGTTTCCAGCCGTTTTCGGGATGGATTACCGGATGCCCGTCTTCAAAATCGACCCGTGCCATACGGTAATTCGTACCGCCCAGATCGAGCACTACTGCCTGCCCGTTGAGGTTCGTCGTATTCGGCGAAATATAAGTGGGCAGGCATTGGATTTCTTCCCCGTCCTTCTTGAGGCCGGTTTCGATTTTCGCTTTTAAATCAAGCGCAATTTGTTTTAATTTTTTTGTTTCCATGTCGTCTGTAAATTAATTGTCCGCAAAGGTATAACTTTTTTTTAAATAATCTTCATTTTTTTCAAAAAATTCATCGTTCCTGATGCACCATTCGTAATTCGTAATATATTCTTACATTTGTATCGAAATTCAGTATTAAAAATAAACAATTATGAGAAACACCTTCCCCACCCTTTTATTATTTATTTGTCTGGTTTCGCTGGCGATGCCTTCGCCGGCGCAGGAACACTGGCGTAAGGACATGGAGGCTTTCCGCCGGCTCGACGCCGCCAATCCGCCCGCACAGGGCGAAATCCTTTTTGTCGGGAGCTCGACCTTTAACCTGTGGCGCGATTATGCCGCGTATTTCCCGGGCTATACCATTGCCAACCGCGGTTTTGGCGGCTCGTCGCTGCGCGATGTGCTGTATTTTTACGAGACGCTGGTAAAACCTCATGCGCCGCGGCAAATCGTCGTCTATGAAGGCGATAATGATTTGAATAACGACCGCTATACCGTCGCGCAGTTTATGGACGATGTCGCCTGTTTTGTACATCTCACACAGATATGTTACCCCGATTGTATGGTTTGTTTTGTTTCCATCAAGCCTTCGCCGGCGCGGCGGACGATGTACGCCAAATATGAGGAGGCCAACCGGCAGCTGCGCAATTTCTGTGAACAGGCGGGCGAGAATATCCAATATATTGACATCTGGTCGCTAATGGTCGATGCCGACGGCGAGCCGAACGACGCCACGAACTACTTCCTCGACGACCGGCTACACCTCAACGCCGCCGGCTATGCCCTTTTAGCTGCGGCTATAACCCCCTATTTAACGACCGATTGATGCCTGCAAAAAGAGGTCGGCGAGCCGGAGATTTTAGAATAGTTGTATCTTTGCGAAAAAACAAACAGCAAACGGAATGGATTTAAAAACGATACTGATCGCTGATAACGGTATAAAATGGATTGAAATTAAATTACAGCAGCTATGAAAACGGCTATTTTCCCCGGAAGTTTCGACCCCTTTACAGTGGGGCATTTTGATGTGTTGAAGCGTGCCTTGCCGCTGTTCGACCGTATTATTATAGCCGTTGGCGACAACCAGAATAAAAAAACGCTGTTCAACTCCGAACAGCGGAAGGCGATGATTGCGCAGGCCATCCGCCCGTTTGCCGACACCGTAACGGTGCTTACCTACGATACGCTGACGGTCGAATTGTGCCGCGTGTACGGGGCGGCGTTTATTATCCGCGGCATCCGCACCGTCAGCGACTTCGATTATGAAAACAGCATCGCGCAAGCCAACGTTACGTTTGCACCCGATGTGCAAACGCTCTTCTTTCCGTCGCGGCCGGAGTACTCGTTTATATCGTCGTCGATTGTGCGCGACGTCCTGCTGCATGGCGGCGACGTGTCGGCCTTAGTTCCTGAAGGCGTAACCATTCTCAACGCTCAACTATGCCGCTTTTCATAAAAACTTCGTTAATAGAAGCATATACGGAGGTCAAAATAGCGGGCAGGCAGTGCACAGGCATCCATACGGCACGTGTAATTCCTTCGACCGTTTGCGGTACGGGCGGCATACAGCCGTGATAATACATGGCAAACCAGCGTGTGCATTTCATATACCATTGCTTGTTATCGGGATACAGGTGATAGCTGTCGGTTATCGGCCGGTACAGGTGCAGCCCGCAAAGGCCGCATTCTTCCTCTACTTCGCGCAAAGCCGTTTCTTCCCAACTTTCGCCGGGTTCGCGATGGCCTTTGGGCAAATCCCAGCGGTTGTAGCGAAAAATCATCAGCACTTCGCCGGCCGCATTCCGAACCATGCCGCCGGCCGCTTCCCGATATACGAATAATTCCTTGATTGCGGACAGTGTCGCCGGCAGATCATCAGCCACTAAATACACCGCCGGCGTTTGGATATTTTCCAAAAAATAATGGACAACGGGCGCAATATCCGATTTTTTTGTAATTTTGCAGCCTGTCGCGTTGGCATCGGACGAGCAATCCTCCCAGTTGTCGGTTACGGCCAGCAGGCGATCGTTGAAAAATATTTTTATCATTTTAAACTTTTTTAACTGCAAAGATACAATGAATTCGATAGAAAAAAATATTGCCCGTCAACTTCTGGCAATAAAAGCCATACGGTTGAATGTAGAGAACCCGTTTACGTGGGCATCGGGCTGGCGCTCGCCGATTTATTGCGACAACCGGAAAACCTTGTCATACCCGCAGACCCGCCGCATAATTTACGAAAATCTGGCGCAGATTGTCCGTGAAAATTTTGCCGCCGCCGATGTCATTGCCGGAGTCGCTACCGGAGCTATCGCGCATGGCGTATTAGTGGCCGATTATTTGCAAAAACCGTTTGTTTACGTCCGCGCCGCGCCCAAATCGCACGGTCTGGAAAACCGGATTGAGGGCGAACTGCCCGCCGGTAGCCGCGTGGCGGTCATCGAAGATTTGATTTCGACCGGCGGTAGTAGCCTCGCAGCTGTCAATGCCTTGCGCAAGGCCGGCGCCGACGTGTTAGGCATGGCGGCTATCTTCACTTACGGCTTCGACGTCGCCCGACGCAATTTCGAAAAGGCCGACTGCCTGCTCTATACCCTGTGCAACTACCCCGCGTTAATCACCGAAGCGCTTGCCTCTAACTACATCGCCGCCGCCGACATGGACGCCCTCCGCCAGTGGCGCGAAAAACCGGAACAGTGGTGAATGATTAATGGTTAATGATGACGGAAACACCGCAAAGGTCGAAAAGATTTTGTTTTCCTTACCTAAACGGAAAAACCCAAGAAACTTCCAAAATTAGGACTTACGGACTTTAATACGCGGAACCCTTATGGAACATGAGCGCCTCCGCGCCAGCCGCATCCCGCAGGCAGGATTAATGAAAAAACGCGCCGGCATATTGTCGGCGCGTCAATATTAAATATTAAATATTAAATCGTCAATCCTCTAATTCTTCCATTTCCTTGCGGTTGATTTTGCGCAAGTCCAGCGCACGCCAGGCATATACAATGTAGGCCAGCACAAAAGGAATGAAAATCGACACGTAGCTCATCGTCTTTAAGGTGAAGAAACTGGAGCTGCTGTTTTCGAGAGTGAGCGAACTTTGCAGGTCGGTGAGCGAGGGGTAGTAGGCGGTATTGTTCCATCCGGCGCAGAGCAGCAGCGCCAGTACCGTGAATACCGTCCCGGCGCCGGCAAACCAGATGCCTTTTTTCCATGTCGCGCTGAAAACGGTTTTCCCAATGCCGAACAGCACACCCACCACACCGACTAATAGTACGGCCAGTACCACCGGCATTTCGAGAAAGTTAGTCAGGTATTTGAACGGTTCTTGAAAGACTTCCTTTGTTTCGGGATTTACCGCAAAGCCTTCCTGCACCAGCAGATGCCCGACGAAAACGAGGAAAAATACGAGAAACAGGGCGGCATCCCACCGCAGTTGCCTGCGCGATTTGTGTTGTATCTCCGTGTCGTCGATATTATTGACAAAGTAAAGCAGCGAGAGCACGCGCGAGAGGAAAAAGACCGCCAGGCCGAGGCACACATTCCACACCACTAATGCGGCTTCAAGCCCGTGCCAGGGGGTCGCCCAGGTCGAAATCACCGGATTGAAGGCTACGGTCAGTTGCTCTTTGTTGACAATAAAATTGGCTCCGTTAAAGAACGTCCCGACGGCCGTGCCAATCAGCACGGGGCCAAGCACGCCATTGAGCCAGAGGAATACGCGGTAGGTTTTTTTGCCTAAAAGATTGCCTTTTTTTGCTTGATATTCATACGAAACAGCTTGCAGCACGAAGCACAGCAGGATCAAAACCCAGACCCAGTATGCGCCGCCGAAGCTCGTCGAATAAAACAGCGGAAAGGAGGCGAAAAACGCGCCGCCAAAGGTTACCAGCGTCGTGAACGTAAATTCCCACTTGCGGCCGGTTGAATTCAAAAGCATTTTTTGCTGCATTTCCGTTTTACCAATTGTAAAGAGTAACGATTGCCCGCCCTGCACAAACAGCAGGAACACCAGCAGCGCGCCCAGCAGGGCTACCAAAAACCACCAGTAATGTTGCAGTAATATATATGTGTCCATAATTTTAGTTGTTTAATTGTTGAAGGGTTGAAGGATTGATTTCCGGGCCTTTTTTAATGGCGTTGAGCATGATTTTCAATTCGGCGATAAGCAAAATCGTAAATAATGCGAGGAAAATAAAGAATGTAACCTGCACCGATGCCGTCGAGAGGTTCGATATTGCGGCCGATACGGGCAGGATGTCCTGTATCGCCCACGGCTGGCGGCCTACTTCGGCCACCACCCACCCGGCCTGTCCGGCAGCAATAGCGGCAAAAATCGAAATCAGGCAGCTCCATTGCAGCCAGCGTTTGCCCTCGAACCGGTTCCGGTACGAGAGGTAGGCCGCTACAAGGAAGAGCAGCAGCAGCAGTCCGCCGAAAATGACCATCAGCCGGAAAGCATAGAAGGTAAGGCTTACCGGCGGAATCAGGTCGGATGGATTGTTTACATATCCGTATCCGAAATAGTTGAAATTTGCATCCAGCGCGGCGCGGGCTTGCTGCGTAAGGGAATCGTTCTTCGCTTTAGCGGCTTCGCGGTAGTCGGCCAGTGCCTGAATAGCCAATTTCCCCCGCGCCATCTTTTCAGCCGCCGAAAGCGCAGTCGAACCGTCCTTTTGCGTGTAGCCTCCCTCAATAATATTCGTAATCCCCGGCACATAGGCATCCAAATCGCGTTCGGCAAAGAACGACAGCATCAGCGGGATTTCTATTTTACAGAGGAATGCCTCCTTGCCGTCGTCATACGCTTTTTTCGCGGGGTTCAAGACGCCGACGCCCACCAGTCCGGCGCCGTTACTGCCTTCGTACAGCCCCTCCATCGCCGCCAATTTCATCGGTTGCTTTTGCGCCACCTGATGCGCTGAGCCGTCGCCCGTAACGATAGACAGGATGCACGCCAGCGCTCCGAAAATGGCGCCGACCTTAACGCTGGCCAGCGCAAACCGCTGTTCCCGCTTTTTCAACAGGTACCAGCTTGCGATGCCCACCACAAAAGCGCTCCCGATAATCCAGCCGGAAAATACGGTATGTAAAAACTTGTTGAGCGCCACCGGCGAGAGGGCAACCGACCAGAAGCTGGCCATCTCGTTGCGCACCGTATCGGGGTTGAATTGCATCCCTGCCGGATACTGCATCCACGCATTGGCCACTAATATCCAGAAGGCGGAAATAGTCGCTCCGACGATAGTCAACCATGTTGAAGTCAGGTGAAAGCCTTTGCTGACTTTGTTCCACCCGAAAAACATCACGGCAATAAAAGTCGCTTCCATAAAGAAAGCCACAATACCTTCGATGGCCAGCGGCGCACCGAAAATATCTCCTACAAACCAACTGTAATTCGACCAGTTGGTGCCAAATTCAAACTCCAGGATCAGACCTGTAGCGACGCCAATGGCAAAATTAATCCCAAACAATTTCATCCAAAACTGCGCGGTTTTTTTCCAAAACACATCGCCTGTTTTGTAATAAATTGTCTCCATAACAGCTTGAACGATGCCAAGCCCTAGAGTAATGGGAACAAAAAGCCAGTGATAGATGGCCGTCAGGGCGAATTGCGCCCTCGACCAATCAATGAGTGAAGAATCAATTGTTTCAATCATACTTTTTATTAAAATTAGGGTTAAATGTATAATAATTTAGTTATCAGTTGCGCGGCGGATAAGTTCTTCGGAGACGTAATCCTGCTTTTCCGACGGCTCGTCGAATCTCCCCAGGTAATTAGGAAAGAAGAATACTTTCAACACGAAAAACATAATGAATAATTTTATGAGAATGATAAGCCACAAAGTTTTACCAATGGTCATACTGCGGAAACCCTCCCAATAGAAGCGAAATATACGAACCGGTATTGATGCTTTTTCCATAGTCAAAAAGGTGTACTTTTATGTAAACCGAAACAAAGATATGAAAAATTTTAGATTTTAGACATTAGACATTAGATTTTTTTTGGATATTGGATAGAGGGACGGGATGTCGGCGAAAAAACGCACCGGCGCCGGCAATAAAAAACCCGACAGGGTTTTAAAACGCTGTCGGGTTTACCGGTGCAACACCTTGTCATCGCCTTCAATATTTCAATGAACAATCGTCGATGGCTTATTTCTTCAGGGCTAAATCGTCGAAGCAAAAATAGGCGGGGACGCTCAGGGGACTGGAGTTTGTAGAGAGCCGCAGGGCGGTTACCTTGCCCAATGGCAGCAGATCGACGCGCGCCCAGTCGGTGAGGATGCCGGGCGAGTCGGGCGTGCGGAAGTCGATCAGGTAATACTCGACCGTGCCGGTTACACTCCCGTCGGTACCGATGCCTTCGACTTTCAGCGTTAAATAATCGCCGTCGCCCATCGGACCGGTATAGCCGTAGCCAAGGGCTTCGAGGACGGTGTAGGTGTTGTTCATTACATAGAAATGGTCGAAGGTGCATTCTTGGGAATCATCGTTGAAGGTAATGTAGCTATAACTGCCATATCCGTAAAAGAAGCCGAAGGTCTTGCTGCCCCTGTGGCCGCCCATGGCGGTAAGGGGGTCGGAGTAATAGACGCTGCACTGGTTTTCCCAGCTGGCCTCGTCCATATTGTTCCATTGCGAAATAAAGATGCCTCCGTTCCACATGTCGTAGGTGCCGTAGAATTCGTTAACCATCATATACAGTTCGGTGGCGTTGTGGTAGTAACCGTAGTACTGCGTTCCCGGGTAGGAGGAGTAACAGTTCTCGCCTTTGGCGGTGGGGCCGGCGAGGTAGTCGTCGATGCCCGGCTCTTCGAAGTCGATGACGTAGTTATAGTCGCGGGCGCTGACGGTGATGCTCCGTATCACGGTGGTGCCGTTGTGCCCGGCGGCGATGATATCCACCTGCCCGTCCTTTTCGGCGTATGTATTGGCGAGGGGCGGGGCGGTAAGGGTGAGTGTGCCGTTCTGTATCGACGCACGCCAGCCGTCGGGTTTGGCAATTGAGATGTCGGCCTCTCCGACGAGGGTGATGCTATACGTTGCGCTTGTTCCGTAGCGGACGAAGAGCGGCTCTTCGTCGATGCCCATGATAATAATCGCCAGGCTTCCGGCCTTGGGGATGACAATCACCGTGCCATTGGCGAGGACGAATGTAACGGCGCTTTCGCCGTCGGTTACGTCGGAGAAGAACGAGTCGCCGGCGTCGCCCGAAGCTTTTACGGGCTGGCCGTCGGCGCCGGTAATGCGGACTCCGTTGACCGTCCAGTAACCGTCGGCATCGACGCCCATGACGGGCGAGGTGCCGTCGGCGCCCGATACGCGCAGCCGCTGTCCCTGCCCGTCGGTGAGCCAGGCAGTGTTGGTACCGACGGTAATTGTCCAGTAATAGACGCCCTGGTACAGGTCGATACCAATCACCGGCGCGGCGGCTCCCGGAGCGCCGTTGGTGCCGTGGTTGATGTCGATTGTACTGTGGTCGCTGAAGGTAAAGGTATATCCGGTGGACGTAACGTCCACACGGGTAATCACCCGGCCTGCGTTGAGGGCATCGACGATGACTGTCATCGCGCCGATGTCACTGTTCAGGCGACTGAGTTGCTCTTCTAACGTCTTCACCCGCTGTTCGAGGCTGTTGACGTTATTCCATAAGTCGCTGTCGTCGTACGAGCAGCTTGCGAACCCCGCTATCAGCAGGGCTGCACACATCATTGATAAAATCTTTTTCATGTTTATTGATAATAATTTGTTGATAATAAAATATAATTTAGAATTGTTCATTAATTACTGCATTCTTCATCCAGCATATTCTGATAGGTTGGGCTGTAACCGCAGCCGGAGATTTTCCACGTATTGTCGTTGAGCGAATGGATAACACCCTGCAACGGGCAGAAATTCCGCAGCTGCGTGAAGTTGCCGATGGTTACGCCTGCGGCGGATGTGAGGGCGGTAAATCCGCTCAGGTCTTTGAAGACGGCATTGTTGGTGCCGGCGATGGTGAGTGTGCCGGAGATGCTTTCGAGGACCGGAAACCGTATCGTTGCCAGGGGTCGCGTGGCGGTGAGGCCGGTTATCGACAGGCTGCCGGCAATGCTTTGCAGTTTCGGCAGCTCCACCTTCGTGATGTTCGACGATACGGTGTATGTGAAGCTCCCAGCCGTTGCTCCCGAGGCGTCGGTATAGCCGGTAACGGCAGTCAGGTCGGGGATGCTGAGGGTGGTGAGGGCGGCGCAGGAACTGACTGTTACTCCTCCGACGGTTCGCAGGTTGGGCAGGCTGATAGCGGTTACGCTGCCGCACGAGAGCGTCAGCCGGCGGCTTACGGTTTTCACCCACGGGAGCGTCAGGGTGGTGATATAGCTTGTGGCCACGTGCAGCTCGCCCACGTTTTCGATTCCCTGTACGGTTACGGGGAATGCGGCCGTGCCCGACGGCAGGGCGCCGAAGTACAACCGGCCGGCGAAATCGGTGTCGCCGGTGATTGTGAGGCCGGTCATGGTGGAGTTGTAGAGGTCGATGGAGGCGGTCTGCACGCCGCGCACATCAAACTGCGTGAGCGCCGTGCATCCGTATAAATAATAGGTGCCTGCCGACCGAAGCGAGGCCATCCCCGCGAGCGATGCCAGTTTGGCCGTATTATAGCAGTAGAGCCTCCCGCCGATGCTTTCGAGTGCGCCGAAGCCGTCGAGCGACGTGATGTTGAGCGCCTGTATATCGATCCCGCCGTTGACGGTTGTCAGCGCCCCGAAGTCGAGCGAAGTCATCGCCGCGCAACTGCTTATGGTAAGCGCGCCGGCGGTGGCTAACCGGGGCGCAGCGAAGCTCGTCGTTGCATTCAGGTAGGAGATGTTAAGCGTGCCTGTTACTTCGGTTAATTCGGGCAGCTCGACCGCCCGCAGGTTTTGCGTGCCTGCGCTGCGTCCCTGCAGGGTAAGGTTTTCGACGACCTGCAGCTTTGGGAAGTGCATCTGCAAAAGCGAATCAGCATAGTATATCCGCAAGTTTTTTTCGACAAGCGCCAGTTCGGGGAAGTCGATCGTTCTGATGCTGCTTGCCTGGTCTAAATGCAGGTCGGCGTGCACGGCGGCCAATTTTGGAAAACGGACGGTCTTCACGCGTTTCGATGTGATGCGCAGCTCGCCGGCGGCTTCCAAATCCGCGAAAGCGGTAAGCTCGTCGCCGGCATAGGTAAGCTCGATGGTAATCGAACCTGTAACCGTCTTTATCCGCTCCAGTCCGGCGAGCGCATACACCGAGTCGGCGCCGGTGGCGGCACCGATGGTGATGTTTCCGTAAATCCGGTTGGCGTCGAACGTCGCGGCAAAGGATTCGACATCGGCCTGCGAAAATAGCACTATATTGCCCTCGAAGGTTCGCGGGCGCCGGTCGGTTTTAACTGTATAATAATAGGTATGCGGCGTGCCGTTGTAGGCGGTAACGGTGAAACTGCGGGGCACATCCCAGTCGGTAATCGCAGCGGGGTCGGGGGCGATGGCGGCGTTTTCGCTCAGGGTAACCGATGCCGTGGCGCCGGCCAGCGAAACGCCTTCGGGGACGGTTACGGCAATCGAGTCGGGCGAGACTGCCCCGTGCAGCGTCGCACCGTCTTTTGTTAAGATGAATGCGGCTATCGCATTGTCGCGGCCTGTAAAGAGACTTTCCTCTTCCTTGCTGCAGCCTGTAAGGAAGGCCACAAGCAGCAGCAGCCGTTGAATGTTGATCGTTGAAAATTGAAAGTTAATTTTTTTCATTTGATAATTAATAATTGATATTTGCGATATTTGATGGTAGATAACAACAACCGGCGTGCTGCGTCCGTAGCAAGGGTCTTGCTCCACCCGCTTGTCGCCATTCACCATAATCCTAATTTACTGCGTCCATTTGCCGTCCTTCAAATCTTGCAGGGAAGGGTTGTAGGCATTGTTGGTAGCCGACCAGCTGTCTAACTCGTCGAGATTTACATGGCGGAGTCCATAGTAGGAAACGAGCGCCGCCTGGCGGGTTATATCTATTTGTTTTACGCCGGTGAGGGCGCTGAAGCCGTCGAGGGTAGTCAGTTTTGCATTGTTCCGGGAACTGCTTCCCGACTGGAGGGTCAGTTTTCCGCCAATCGTAGTCAGCTTTGGGAAATGCAGGGTTTCGATGCTGCGATATACCGTGCTTCCCGACGTATAGTCGTAGCAGGTGAACAAGTTCAGGTAGCCGCCAATGCTTGCCAGTTCGGGGCAGGAGATGGCTGTTGCCGTGCTTCTCATAACTTCCAGATAGAAGTTACCGCCTACACTCCGCAGCTTGTCGAACACAACGGCTGTGAACGTGGGTACGGGTACCGTAACGGAAGAAGGAGCGCCCATGGTGTAGTATTCGATATCGAGCGTTCCGCCTACTTCTTCGAGGTCGGGGAAACCAAATTCGTGCGTCTGACTGGCGTGGCCGCTCCACGCATATATGCCCTTATTCACCTTACGGATACCGTGCACATAGACCTTGTTCATGCCCGCCGAGGGCAAGTACAATGAATCTATTTCGCTAAAACCTTGCAGGCGGGGAAAGGTGAGGGTATCAGCGCGAGAGGTATTTTCCGGCATGATGACGAGCGTGCCGCGGAAGGCCTCGTCGCCAATGAATTTGGCGCGTACGGCATTGGCCTTTGCCTGCAGCTCCCCGACGACGACGCCGCGGACGTCGATTTCGACCGGCGGCGAGAGGCGGTATTCAATATCTAATTTTTTGAGCTGTTCCATGGCGTCGGGAAGTTTTATCCGTTCCATGCCTGCCGTGCCGATGAATAAGAGCGTAACGGTGCCGGCCGATTGCAGGGACGGGAAGCCGGAGAAGCCTGACACGGGTGTTTCATACAGATAAATTGTATTCGCGGTTAGCAGTTTTGGGAGTTCTAGCACAGTCAATACCCTGCAATTAGAAGTGGAAATGCCGCCCGCCCGTGTCAGCTCCGGTAGGTTCACTTCGGTCAGGGCATTGACCCCCGAAAGGGTCAGGCTGCCCGTTATTTCTTCCAACAGTGGTGCATAAATAAGCGACAGGCTGCTCATCGACGTGCAGGACAGTCCGGCGGCTTTTTGCAGTCGGGGGAGGTCGATTTTCGTTACCTTCGGAAAAGCGCTCAGGGCGATGTGGCCGGCTTCTTCGAGCGCAGGCAGGGCAACTTGATTGAGCGATGTGATTGATGCGTCGGAGGTGGTCAGCGTAAACGTGCCGCCGACCGTTTGCAGGGCAGTCAGCTGCAGTTGAAGCAGGGGGACATTGAGGCTAATCTGCTTCGACACGCCGGCGAGTTCGGGCAGTTCGACCGTAAGCGTAACGGTATTGGCCAGGTTAATCGCGCCGGCGTATTTCAGGGCGGGCAGCGCGAGGGTTTCGAGGCGCTTGAGGCTGGTGGCCGTGGTAGTGCCGCCAAACTGCATGGGGCCACCGACGCGCTCGAGGTTATCAAGTCCTTCGAGGCCTGTAAGCGCGCAGGTGGGCTGGAGGGTGAAGGCATAGACCACCTCTCTGAGCGCGGCCAGTGGCAGCAGCGACCGGATAGAGTCCGTGCCCGCCGTGCGTCCGATGGTCAGGTTGCCGTCGATAAGGCTAATGCCACGTGCGCCGAAGGCATCGACGTCGGCCTGCGTTTCGAGAACAACCGAGCCGCTGTGAGCTATCCCGCTACGTTCGACCGTATATTTATAGCGCGTTTGCGAGCCGTTGCGGGCGGTTACGGCAAACAGCTGCTCTTCGTCCCAGTCGGTAACCGTAGCGGGGTCGGGGTATATGGTGGCGTTTTCGCTGATCGCCACGGCGGCCTGCGCCTGCGTCAGCGGAAAGTCTTCGGGCGCCGTGATGGTAATCACCCTGTCGACGATAACGGCGTAGAACACCGCGTCGCCCTGCCGGAGGGCGAAGGCGGTGATGTAGCTGTCGGTTCCCGCGAAGGGGTCGTCGTTTTCCCTGTTGCATCCCACAACAAGCGTTGCCGCCAATAGCAGCAGCAGCCGTTGAAAGTTGAAAGTTGAAAATTGAAAGTTTATTCTTTTCATCGTTCAATATTCTATTAAAAGTTTAAATCGTATGGCATTTTTGCTTCGGTAGATATTTCGCCCACGCCTTGCGTCATGGCATTAATGGCGGTATGGACTTTGACGAAGTCGATATATTGCAGATTGGCATCCGAGCCGTCCTGCCGTATGGCGTCTTCTATCCAGAAGTGCCCCGTGAGAGGCCTCATCGGGTTGCTGTTGATACCGTCCACATAGCCCCAGTCGTAGCATCGGGAGTAGGAGAAGCCGGCTTCATAGGCAGTCGAAGCCAAGCAGGTACCGGTGAGGGTGTAATAGTCTTCTGTGATAATTCGGGGATAGGCGCCGGAGGTTACCGCTCCGGTGTTTCCGAGATTGTCGGTCCATGCCACCACCGACGCGTTGATGTCTCTCGGCCTGTAGTAGGTGAGGGCGTAGCGCTGTTTGGTTTCGGGCTTTCCGGTTTCACTGCCTTTGAGCTCGTACCAGGTATCGTCGGGCAAGCCATTGCCGTTTTCGTCCTGCATCACCCAGACGATGCCCGATTCGCACCAGCCCTGCCCGAGCGGATTACCGTCGATTTGCAGGTCGGCCTTATCCGGTTCGTTGCTCACGCTGTGGTCGAACCCGACAATGTAATAACCGCCAAAGGAGCCTATCATGTACATGGAGTTAATTCCTTCGGTGCACCAATCCTGCAGGTCTTTCAAGGCGCTGGTTATGGTCTTGCCGGCCATGGTGCCGATGTACTGTCCGGGCGCAGGGATATAGTAAAAAGCATCTGTGGCGTGGTTTTTCCTGCCGTCCCTGTTCGTGCGGCGGTAGGTGCCTTCGGGCGGGGTGCAGGTTATTTCCACTGCTGCCGTCGCACCGGTCGATTGCTCGGTTACGGTAATCAGACAGGCACCCTGCGCGGCGGGCGAGAACGTGAAATATTCGCCGGTTGCGGCCTGTGGCACACCATCGACCCTCCAGACAAACGCAGCGGGATGGTCGATATTGCGAATGACCGGCGCCAGAACAAGCGATTTATTTATCGGAACAGTCATTTTTCGCAAATAGTCCGTATTGTTCACGGTACGGTAACGACCATCGTCGAAATAAAGTTCGGGCAGCGGCGCGGGCAGCACTGTAACGGTTACGGCTTTCAAGTCCTGTCCTTCGGCGGTGGTTACTTTCACGGAGAGGGCATAGTCGCCTAACGTATTTTCGTTAAACGTACAGGTTGGGTTTTCGCTCACTATCCTGCCGTCGAGCCGCCATACCCAGGAAGCACTATCGGCGTTTTCGACTTCGGCGGAAAATTCCTTCGCTATGCCCCGATAGGCAATCGTCGCCGATGGCAGCGTAATTTTCGGCGGCAGCTTTTCGAGCACCGACACCTTCAGTTGCTTTTCGTCCGAACCGTTTTTGGCATCCACGCGGAAGTTCACAAAGTATTCGCCCAATCTGTCGGCGACAAAAGTAAAGGAAACTTCGGTGGAAACAACTTTTCCGCCGATTTTCCATGAGAAGAGTGGATTTACCGCATTTTCCACTACAGCGTGCAGGGTTACATTCCCGCCTATTTTCACCTTATATTCCCCTTCTTCGGAGGCAAAGGTGATAGTGGGAGTTATTGGTGTCTCTTCTGGTGTCTCCTTTTCGCAGGAGATTAACAGGAATAGCCCGAGAGGCAAGCTAAGCGCTATCCTGATTGCATGTTTAATCATGTTATTTAATTGTTAATTATTAATTGTCAGTTTCTGCCGCGTAAACACAATATGTGCCGGGATGTCGCCGGTGGTTACCTCCCATTTCTTTTTGCCGTCGGACGTAAAGCAGTAGAGGGTGCCGGGGGTGATATAACCCTTGGCGTCGGTTACAAAAATTTCCTTCGTTTCGGGGTTCACGGCAATGCCGTAGGGACGTTCAATCCGCTGTTCCGTGTCGTCGGTGATGAAATGGTGCGCGAGGATGCGCCGCGTCTTCACATCGACCAGCGCATAGGCAAGGGTATAGCGGTTCTCCGGGTAGTTCCATTCCGAGCTGCACACATAGAGCGAATCGCCGCACAGCGCCATATTGCTGTTGGGCAGTTGCGCAAGCACGGCCGAGACGTTGTCGGTGCGCGTATCGAGCACGTAGGTTTTGGAGGGTATGTAATACTGGTCGCCACGCGACGATACCCAAATAGCCCCGTAGGCATCCAGTGTCATGCGGTGCAGGTTGATGCCGACCACTATTTTTTTCTCTTCACGGAACGTCGTCAGGTTGATCACCGACACGGTATTGTCGTAATTTGGTTTGCGGTAGCCGCCCGAATTGGCAACATACAGTTTATTATCCTTAATAATCATCTCCTCCGGCTGGTAGCCGACGACACAGGTATCCAGCACCCGAAATGTCGCCGTGTCCACCTTTGCGACGTAGCCCAGCCGCGCGTTCGGGTCGATCGCCACTGGCCCGGCATACGACGAGACGTAGGCATAGCCCTTGTCGAACGTAATGTACCGGCAGTTTGGGATGCTGATTGTCGCCACATGCCGGGCGGTCGCCACGTCCATCACTTCCACTAAGTGCGAAACGTTGATAACGGCATACAGTTTACTGCCGTAAATTTGGATGTCGTTGCCCACATCGCCCAGTTCCCGCACCACATTCGGGTTGCGCGACGGGTAGATATTCTTGCTGTAAATTCCCGTTTCGTAATCGAAATAATCAAGCGTAGCTTTGTTGCTGCCCATATTACCCTCGTTGAGGAGGAAGAAGCCCGCCACCGGCCCCGTCTCGCCTTCTGTAACCGGCGTATTCGTAGGCGGGATAATCTCCTCCTCCTTCCGGCACGACGAGACTGCGCACAGCACCAGCAGCGCTGCCATCAACCATTGCTTCGGTAGCAGCGTGACTACCTGTTGTTTGTTTTGAATGTCTATCATATTCGTATAATTATTTATTGGTTTTTCTATTTCTCTTTCGTTTTTCTTTTATCGTTCCAAAAACGTTCCTTTATCAGAACTCCAACGCGATTATTCCCTTAAAATTCATGCCCGGCATCGGGTAACACTGTACTACTTCGTAGGCCTGGTTGAGGATATTGTTTACTTCGGCCGTTATCCGCAATACGGTTTTCCCGACAGGGATGCGCCGGGCAACCGATACGTCGTGCGTGTACCATGCCGGCGAATAATTTTCGGGGATGTTGGCCGTCGATTCGTAGCGCTCGCCGGTGTAGATAAAACTGTAGTTGAAACTCCACCGCCCGTACGTCCCGCTCACAATCGCCGAACCGCTGTGCCGGGGGATATAGGGGATTTGCCCCCTGTACCACGGGCTGGTGGGGTCGGTGCAGTCCTGCGCCTGCTGGCAGGTGTAGGTCAGGCGTGTGCTCCAGCGCGCCGCGCCCGCCTGCCACTCCCCGCATAGCGACACTTCGATGCCGCGGATTTCCACCTCCCCGAGATTAACCATCATCCAGCGGAACTGGTTATCGGTGGGCATGGCGACAATCTTATTCTCCACTTCATTATAATACACGTCGGCCTGCGCATCAAGGCGCTGCAGCCACGAGCCGCCGATGCCGCGCGAAGCGGTTATACCGATGTTATATTGTGTCGTATATTCGGGTAGCAACAGCTTATTGCCAATGAACGTATAATAAAGATCGTTGAATGTCGGCAGGCGAAATACCCGCTTGTAGAAGGCGCGGAGGCGGATGTCCTGTTCGCGCCATGGTTTGAACGATGCGGCTACGGTGGGTGTAAAGGCGCTTTTGCGGCCGGCTGCGCCGCCCGGCTTCCGCGTTGCGTCGTGCACGAAGGTATGCAGCAGACTGGCCTGCATCCGGAACACATCCCACTGCAACGATATTGCGGCTACCGTCAGCATCATACAGCGCGATGGATAAACGAAGTCCGTAAGGTCGGCATCCAGCGTATTATACTGGAAATCGCTTGCCAGCGAAGCCCGCCACCAGCCGGCCGGCGCATATTCGTGCGCCGACGAAAAGTAGGCCTCCTGCTGCCGGTAGCGGTTTTCGACGTACATGGTCGAAATGTCCAGCCGGGGGTCGGAGAGGTAATGCAGGTAGTCGTAAGCATATTTGCCGTTAAGCAGCAGGCGGTAGGCGGGCGTCAGGGTTTTACGGAACGATGCCTGAAGAAAGAAATTGTCGTCCCATTGGCGGTCGGCGTGCTTGAAAACGCCGGGCGTTTCGCGCACCGCCGCACCCGGATACCCGCGCTCCGAATCGTAGAAGTAAGCTTTAACCTTCCACTCGCCGTTGCGGACAGTCCCGTACAGGGCTGCTTCGGCACGGAGCATCGACACGTCGCCGTTTTGACGCACTTCGGTGGTATCGTAGCCGTTTTTCTTTGCGTAGGTAAATTTATATTTCCCCGATGTTGTCAGGTATTCGGCTCCGACCGACGCTTCGACGTAGCGGTTCAGCTTATGCTCCCACAGCAGCGACGGGTTCGCGAGGTCGAACGAGCCGGTTTTAAAACCCGCCCGGACGTTATTGCGCTTGCCGTCATCGAACACCGGCTTGCGCGAATACATATAGACCGCGCCGGCCGATGCATAATCCTTCGCCGGTTGCAGCACGGCGCTCTTTTGCCCGTTGTACACCGCCACGGCGTCCATATTATCCAGCGCAAACCGTCCCAAATCAATCTGCCCGTTCTGCGCATTCCCGAGTTCGATGCCATCGTAGAACACCCCGACGTGATTGGTTCCCAGACTGCGGATATTAACGGTCTTCAGCCCGCCGATACCGCCGTAATCCTTTATCTGGACGCCGGAGAAATAGCGGATAGCATCGGCCACCGAATGCGCCGAGAGGCGTTGCAGCGCTTCGCCCGACAGGGTTTGCACCGGAATAATATCTGCCACCGTCGCCCGCTGCCCAAGCACCACCACCTCGTGCAGGACGCGCAGGCTATCGACCGGCGGCTGCGACTGCAACGGTGCCGCCGGCATCCATATCAATACATAATAAACGAACCAATATTTGCGCATAGTTGCTGCATTAAATTCATACTGCGATTTTACAGCTCAACGGGGATAAGAAATGAATGCGCCCTTTGAAGTTGATTCCTGCCCATTCGCCGTAGGCTGCAAAATCCTTTATTCTGCACGGGCAGGTCTTCTGACTTGTTCCGGTTTTAACCACCTTCCCATCCGCCTGAGCAGACAGTGGTCGAAAGAATGTTAAAACGGCTGACCCCGAAGGGCCGGAACTTACAGCAGCGGGAACTGTTGCCGATTCTCACGGCATTCCCTTTTAATCCCTCGCCGGCGGTTTTAACGGCTACGGGAACCAATGCGGGCGCAAAGGTAGAAAAAAATTACGAATTACGTTAATTACGCATTACGCATCTCTGTTGTTGCGTTAATTTATAAATTTCACTTATAAATTATTTATATATAAATATATATAAGCGTTCTTTGATTTTTTGATTTGAATTGAAGTAGTTTTGCAGTAAAAAGCAAAAT
>JAISXF010000097.1 GCA_031270845.1 Prevotellaceae bacterium | reverse complement strand
ATATAAAATTCGCCACGGAATTGCACTACGGCAGGGTCGGCGCCGGAGCGGTACGATTTTCCTAAATGCGCATTATGAAAAGGATAGGAATAATCCAGATTAAGCGGATTACAGTAGGTTGCAGTGCGGTATTGCGCCGTCAAAGCGGTAATCGACACAAACAAAAATGACAGTACAAACAGTTTCTTCATGGCTTAAAAATCTACGTTCTCGAAAATAAAATTATGCTTTTCCGACGGATGCTTTTCGCCCGTAACGGCAGATATGGTTTCCACTTCAATTCGGCGGCTGGCCTTATCGAACGTGAGGATGCGGTAATATCCCTTACTTGCCGGCACGGCATTTTCTATTTCCCGCTGGTAGTTCGACAGCATCTGATACACCCTGTTTCCGTTTTTGCCCGTCGAGACCAGCGTTCCTACCCCCGAACCCGTCACATGACCGCTGACCACGGCCATGATGTTGGCGTGGTTCGATACAAATTTCGCCCATATCTGCTCGCCGTCGTTTACGGATGTTGAGGTGTCTTTTCCTATGCCGTAATGTTGCGGCAGCCCGTTGTCGCCCTTGCCCATGCGGGTGTCGTCGAAATACATATAGGCATGGGTATTTAAGATTACTTTCCTGTCGGGATGTTGCGCCACAATGCGGTTTGCCCACTCCAGCGTTTCATCGGACACGCCGAAGGCAAGGCTGATAATCAACCAATCAATACCGCCTGCCGAAAGAAGGATGTAATGATTATCTATTTTTTCAGTCAGGCTGCCGCCCCAATAGGCCTTTTCTTTCATCGCGGCTATGGGGAAGTATTTGTTTGCCCCTGCGCTTTCCCTTGTATCCGCTGTTTTCCGCGGGGCGCTGCCTATATCGTGATTGCCCAATGAAAAGGTAAACGGGAGGTTGGCTTCGTCAAACGATTGAAAAAGTTTGCCGGCCACATACCACTCCAGCGGGTGGTTGTCCTGCGTAATATCGCCCAAATGAATCACAGCGGCATATTGCGGGCTGTTTTTCGTTACCGCCTCGACCTGCTTTTCTAAAATTTCAGGACAAGATTCCAAATAGGATTGCGTGTCGGGGAAGAGCACAAATTTTGCCGGCTGCCCATAGAGGACGCTTAAGGCAAATAGTAGCAGAGTCAGTAAAAGTGTTCGTTTCATTTTTTTAGTAGATTGCTATTTTTAATTTTTAATTTTTAATTATTGATTCCTAATTCATCTGCCAGTCTGTCTAATCCAATCCCTCTCGATCCTTTAACCAGTATAGTTACGCCGGTGAGGGGCGCGGCGGCGAGGCAGGCCTTTACCGCATCGACCGATTCGAAGCAACGGTAACGGTTTTGCGCCGCTTGCGTAAACAGACGGCCAACCAGCCACACGTTTTTTAACGATGAATGGGCTATCAAATCAATAATCGCGGCATGTTCTGCAGCCGCATTGGCGCCAAGCTCCAGCATATCGCCGAGGATAACCGTTTTATTGGGGGATGGAAGCTGCACAAAGTTTTCAATCGCTGCGGCCATGCTCGAAGGGTTGGCGTTGTAGGCATCCATGATAATACTGTTGTGTGCCGTGCGGATCAGTTGCGACCGGTTATTCTCCGGCGCGCAGGCATTGACGGCTTCAGCCGCGGCCGAAGCCGGTATGTCGAAGTATCGGCCGACAGCCAGCGCCGCCAGTACATTATCGGTATTGTATGCGCCTATCAGTCGGGTCTCAATGCGTGGATAGCCGGGCAGGGAAAAGCGCAGGAAAGGATGAGAGGTATCGGTCGGCGTAAGCTGCACTGCATCTTCTTTTGCGCCGTAGCGGACAGTGTGAAGGTTTCGCGCGGCCACCATCGCCGACAGGATAGCATTATCGGCATTATAGAATGCCGTGCCCGAATGCGTCGCCAGAAAATCGTATAATTCGCCTTTTGTTTTTTGCACGCCTTCGAGCGAGCCGAAGCCTTCCAGGTGCGCTTTTCCGATGTTGGTAATCAGGCCGAACTCCGGCTCTGCAATCCGGCACAGCGCGGCAATTTCACCCGGATGGTTAGCGCCCATCTCTACAATCCCTATTTGTGTAGCTACATCCATGCGCAGCAGGGTCAGGGGAACGCCGATGTGATTATTCAGGTTGCCTTGCGTTACACCTATTTTATAACGGGTCGCCAGGACGCACGAAAGGAGTTCTTTGGTTGTCGTTTTGCCGTTGGTGCCGGTTATGGCAATCACCGGTATTTTCAGCGTCCGGCGATGGGTCTGTGCGAGGGTTTGCAAGGCGGCGAGTACCTCTTCTACATGCCATAACCGCGGATACGCGGGTAACGATGTATCATCGACAATCGCATAGGCGGCGCCTTTGTCCAGCGCCTGTAACGCAAACCGGTTTCCGTCGAAGCGTTCTCCTTTTAAGGCAAAAAACAAACATCCCGTTGTGATTGTACGGCTATCGGTACAAACAACGGGATGTTGTTGGTAGATTTGGTATAAATTTTCCAACCCAAACGTTATGCAGGGTAGTTTATTCGCTTCGCCGGGGCGCGCCGACCTTGTCCATCGCACACCGGAAACCGATATCTACCGCCGAACGGTCTTCGTCCAGAAAACGGCGGGTGCCGGGGCTTAGCCAGTAAGCGCGGTCGAGAAACGAACCGCCTTTATATACGCGCGATTTATCGCTAATCAAACTCGACATGCCGCGGTGTGATGCGCCTTCGCCCTGGTCATACATGCGGTCGGAATTGTCGTTCCGGGGTGTTACTTCTCTGTTTTGAGCATAATCCAGCGACGATAAAATATCTCCATCGGCATAATTACGGTTGTCGCCAAGCTGATAGTTATAGCGGGCATCTCCCTGGAAGCCTATCGTGTCGCGCCTCATCCGGCCTAATGAATCTTTTTCTAAATAGTTCCCTTCTTCGTCGCGCAACAGTTCGGTAAATACATTCCCGCGGAACGGGCGAAAATCTTCTACCACCATCGACGATGTCGGACGATATACGTCGGCCACCCATTCGTTGACGTTACCTGCCATGCAGTATAATCCATAATCGTTCGGCAGATAGGAACGCACCGGCGCCGGCAAGGCATGACCGTCATTCAAATGACCGGCTACCCCCATAAGGTCGCCCCGGCCACGTTGAAAATTGGCAAGGAACCGGCCACGTGATTTTTTCTCGGCGCTACGAATCGACGAACCCGCCCACGGGTACAGGCGATGCTCCACCACCCGTTCGTCATACGTTGAACCGATTTGCGCCAATGCGGCATATTCCCATTCGGCTTCCGTCGGAAGACGGTAGTTGGGCAACAGGATACCATCGTCGAGCTTTACCGGGCGGGTCGCTTTGGAATCGGCTTGCGAATAGTCGCGCAGGTTTTTACCGACAACGCCTTCGTACTGGCCGAGCAGATAGGCTTCCGAATTAAAATTATTCGCATCTTTCTGGTCGGGATCCGGTTTTAAGATGCCGTGCTTATAGAGCAACAGTTCGTTTACCCTGTCAGAACGCCACAGGCAGTAATCGTTTGCCTGCCGCCAGCTGACGCCCACCACCGGGTAATCGTTATACGACGGATGCCGGAAATAGGTCGTAACATACGGGTCGTTATAGGCTAATTGCCGGCGCCATGCAAGCGAGTCGGGCAAGGCTTTACGAACGACTTCGGGATACGACGTATATACCCGCTGCAACCAGTGAAGGTACTCCCGATAATCGACATTACGTATTTCCGTCTCGTCAATATAATACGAATCAACGGTTACACGCCGCGTCTGATTATCCCACTCATAGCCCAAATCTTCGGCTACCTGGCCCATAAGAAAAACGCCGCCTTCGATAAATACAAGACCGGGGCCGGTTATTTGTTCCGAGGCCGACCGTACTTCATAGCCTCCGAATCTCGGATCGTTGTATCCCCACCCCGTAGTGGAGGAACTCCCCCCGCTCGATTTGAAAAGATTACACGCGGAGAAAAGCCCCGCTGTAACGGCTAACAAGACAATGGTTAAAACTTTTTTCATCTTCTATCAATTATAATATGATTTATTTAGCATTTGCCGGCAAAGATAATGAAGTTTTTTTAATTGAACAAAATAAATTTTATTAAAATAACATAAAAAAAACAATAGCACTCGTTTTAACGAACGGATACGCTCTTATAATAAGAAGATACAAAGCGTTATTAGCCCGTGCTTCTGCCGATAAAAAACACATCAAAAAAAATGATACACCGGAAAGACGGTTGGTCGAAAAAATGGTTTACGCTCCCGCTGTTCTAAAATTTTTCGTACTTTTGTGCGCTTTTAAAAAAAATGCTTTTATATGAATGCAATCAATCATCCTAATACATCTATGCTGCATGAACCCTATCCGTCGAAAGACGCTTATGGTGCGCTGAATATGCCGGTTTACCAAGCCGTAGCGTATGAATTTGAAACAGCGGCGCAAATGGAAGCGGCTTTTACGGGAAAATCGCCGGAACATGTATATTCGCGCGTCTCGAACCCTACCGTCCGGTATTTCGAACAGCGAGTAAAAACATTGACCGGCGCCGACGAAGTGATTGCCTTCAATTCGGGCATGGCTGCCATTGCCAATACGTTGATAACTATTGCCTGCACCGGAGCGAATATCGTAACCTCGCCGCATCTGTTCGGCAATACATACTCCCTTATTGCTTTTACACTGAAGGATTTCGGCGTCGAACCACGCTTCTGCAACTTCTCCGATCCGGTGGAGGTAGAAAAACATATCGACCGGAATACCTGTGCGGTCTTCCTGGAAACCATCACCAACCCGCAAATGGAAGTGGCCGACCTGCAGGCCTTGTCCAAAATCTGTAAAAAACACCGCATACCCCTGATTGCCGATACCACCATTGTCCCCTTCACGGCGTTCCGCGCCGCCGCATTCGGGGTGGACATCGAAATCGTATCTTCTACAAAATATATTTCCGGCGGCGCGACTTCGCTGGGCGGGCTGGTACTGGATTATGGCTCCTGCGACTGGCAACACTCCCCTAAATTATGCTCCCTGGTCGGACAATCCGACTTGTCGGCCTTTGCATGTAAGATGCGCCGGGAAATATACCGCAACATGGGCGCCTGCATGACGCCCGACGTGGCCGCAAAACAGCTTACGGGGCTGGAAACAGTAGCCGTCCGCTACGAACGTGCCGCCGCTACATGCCGCACGCTGGCCGACAGAGTGAAAGGGCTGGACGGCATCGTGTCCGTCAATTATCCGGCCATGGAAGGGCATCCCTATTATGCCGTCAGCCGACGGCAGTTCGGCGAATATCCCGGCGCCATGTTTACCTTTGATATGACTTCGCGGGAAGCCGCCTTCCGCTTTATTGACCGGTTGCAGCTCATCCGTCGCGCCACCAATTTATTTGATAATAAAACACTGGCCATCCATCCGGCCAGTACTATTTTCGGCACTTTTACCGAAGAACTGCGCCAAAGCATGGACGTCAGCCAGAACACCATCCGCATATCGGTCGGGCTGGAATACGCAGACGATTTGTTCCACGACATGGCGCAAGCCTTACGCAAGTGATGCCAAGAATATTCCTGCCTTTACAACCATAATTATTTTTCCATTATGCAGAACAGAACCCTACTTTCTTTCGACTGGGCGGTAAAACGCCTGCTGCGCAACAAGGCCAACTACGTCATCCTGGAAGGCTTCCTCTCCGAACTGCTCCGGCGTGCAATTAAAATCAACCGGCTGTTGGACAGTGAAAGCAACAGGGATCATCCCTTCGACAAGTTCAATCGTGTGGACATCCTCGCCGAAAGCGAAGATGGCGAGATGATGATCATCGAAGTGCAGTTTACCAGCGAATACGACTATTTCCACCGGATGCTCTACGGCGCCGGCAAACTCATCACGCAATTCATCAACAAGGGCGACGACTATGCGCATGTCCGGAAAGTATATTCCATCAACATCGTGTATTTCGACCTCGGCAAAGGCGATGACTACGTCTATCACGGAAGCACCACATTCCACGGTATGCACACCGGCGACGAGCTGCAGCTCACGCCCATGCAGCGCAGGGAATTTGGCATGACCAGAGCCGGCGATCTCTTTCCCGAATATTACATTCTCGAAGTAAAGCATTTTAATGACGTCGCCAAAGACACGCTCGACGAATGGATATATTATCTGAAGAACAACAAAATTGAAGACAGTTTCAAAGCGCAGGGCTTGGAACAAGCGCGGGCGCAGTTCGATTACGACAGGTTATCGGATGATGAAAAACAGGCTTACGACCGATCCTTGGACAGCCGCCGCGGAGAGCGGGTTGCCTTCTATACCGCCCGAATCGAGGGTCGGGAAGAAGGGCTGGCAGAAGGCGAAGTCCTCGGTATGGAAAAAGGTATGGAAAAAGGCCGGGCGGAAGGCCTGCGTCACGTAGTGCTTAACGCGCACCGGACAGGAATGCCTTTGCCGGATATCTGTGCCCTCACCGGCCTCCCCAAAGACACCGTAGAAGCAATCATTCAGGCAGATTAAATTTAATAATAGCTGCTTACTATTTTTAACATACTGCCTTCCGGAGATTGTTTTACTATTTGCTATTGAATATTATCAATAATCAATAGTCAATTGGCTGGCTCCACGGAAATAGCCGATAGATTCGCTAATGCCGGCGAAGGGGTCTTTCATGTCTTTTTCGTGTTCGAGGCTGCAGACGCCGCTGTAGCCGACTTCCCGCAGGGCGCGGATAAAGGCGGGGAAATCGATCACGCCCCGGCCGATTTCGACCGAGTATCCGGCTTTGCTTGCTTCGGTAACGTCTTTAATGTGAATGTCGAACACACGCGAGTGGTACTTCTTCAAATCGGCGACAGGGTCTTTCCCATTGCGCGTGTCATGCCCGATGTCTAAGCATATTCCCATGCGCGGGTCTAAATCTTTCGTGTGATGCCAGGCATCGTCGGCGTCGGGGTACAGGGCGATGTCGGGGCCGTGCAGGTGGATGGCGTAGCGGACATCGTACTGTTTCACTTTTTGGTTGACGTAAGGCAGGAGTTCGTGATTCGGGACGCCGACAATGAGGCCGACGCCAACGCGCCGGGCATAGTCGAACGCACGATCGACTTCCGCTTCGGTTTTCATGTAAATCGGCCCGACGGCATATCCGGTTACGCCGCTCGCGGCTAATTTAGCGTGGAAGGCGGCGATTTGCTCGTCGGTACTGTTCAGGGGCAGGTGGAAATCTTTGATGCAGAGGTAATGTACGTTGGTTTTCCGCATTGTTTCCAGCGTTTTGTCGATGTCGAAATGGACAAAGGTGTAGCCAGCCATCCCAATTTTAAAGGGGTCGCCGGTTTCGGGGGGGAGTTGTTCGCCGGAGAGTTCTTTTATTTTAATATTTTTAAAAAATACTTCGTCGCCGTGATCCTGCAGAAGGATGTGGCCTTCGGGGGCATTGCCGAAGTTCGGCCATCCGGCGTATTTGCTGTAAGCCACCAGCGCATTGAATGCCGGGGTGTTTCTGATATACTCCACGATTTTGATGCCGTTGAGGAAATGCCTCACGCGGTTGCCTTCGACGATGATGGTGGCGGTATTGAACCCGTTTTTGTCGAAACGGTATCCGGGGGTGTTCCGGTCGGGGGGTATCAGGTCGTACAGCGCGCCTAATGTGCGGTTTCCTTTCACGCCTAATTTCGCATCGGGGTGGTTATCGTCGTCTAAGAGTTGAAATTCGCAGCCGATAGCCGAGCCTTCGCCCCGGTTCAAATCCGGGTCAACGAAGTACTTAATGCCGCTGTTGGCACCGTTGGTAATTTTGAAATCGACGTGGAGGATAAAGTTCCGGTATTTCCGGGTGGTAACGATGTCGCCGCCATTGGTCGATTCTGCGCCGCTGCTTTTGTGCACGCGGAGCATGCCGTTGTCGATCGACCAGCCGTGGGCAGGGAAGGAGGCTATCTTTGCGCCCCGCCAGCCGTCGGTTGTCCGGCCGTCCCAGAGCAGTGTCCAGCCTTCGGCGGCTTCCTTTGGCGTCAGCGTATTATCGTTGCTTTTTGCCTCCCGGGCAAAGCCCATTGCAATCATAATAATAATGGTGATGATGGTGTTTTTCATTTTTTATTATTTCTATTTTAGTAGCGCAATTCGTAGTCCCTAATTCGTAATTCCTGATTTGTAAAATTCTTCCCATCCTTTGCGTGGCGGGGCCTGTGTGAGCATTGCGTTAGCGAAGGCATGGTTGGTTACCTGTTTTGTTTGGCGGTCGAACACAATCTTCGTATTCAGGCGCTGTGCGATGACTCCCAGCGAGAATACCTGGCTCAGTGCGCCGTGTATTTCAAAGGGGGAGCGTGTTTTTTCTTCGCCTAAACAGGCACGCAGGAAGTTTGCGAAATGATTGGAGGGGCTTTGGGGCACTTCCGGCAGTTTCGACTGCAGGTCGTTGGCTTTTTCGTTGGGGATAATCGAGAGCGTGCTGCCATGCGAGCCGCCTTTAAACGTGAGTTCCCGGCTGTAGATAATTTTTCCCGGGTTCAGTTTCGAGGGTTGCAGCCGGCCTCCGGCTACCGGCGGGATGTTCGGGTCGATGTCCGACGTTCCGTAGCCGGCGGGGACGGTAGGGATATTGTCCACCCCATCGTACCAGGTAACATCGACCGGGGGCATCGCGCCCCGCGCAGGGAAGCGGAAGAGGATAGTCGAGGCTTTGGGGAAGAAGTAATCGTTATGGCCGTCGATACGCAGGGCGTTGACTTCGTAGGGCAAGCCCAGTTCGAGGAACTCGTGGACGGTATCGAGGATATGCGCGCCCCAGTCGCCCAGGGCGCCCATGCCGAAGTCGTACCACGAGCGCCAGTCGCCGTAGTGGTAGCGGCTGTTGTAGCCGTGGTAGGCGACGGCGGCCAGCCATGTATCCCAGTCCAGCGTCGCGGGGAGGGGTTGGGCTTCAGGGTATCTGTTGATGCCCGTATCCCACGTATGCCAACGCCTTGCGGAATTCATGTGCGCCGTTATTTCCGTTACGTCTTTGATGATGCCCGCTTCTTTCCATGCCTTAAATTGAAAATAGTTCCCTTCCGAATGCCCCTGGTTGCCGACCTGCGTTACGACATGGGGATGCCGTTTGGCGGCGTCTATCAGCAGTTCGGCCTCGTAGAATGTCCGCACCATCGGTTTTTCGACAAAGATATGTTTGCCCAGCGAGAGCGCCAGCATACATACCGGAAAATGCGCATGGTCGGGGATGGCCGCCGCCACGGCGTCTATCTCGCCGGCCATTTTATCGAACATCACCCGGAAGTCCTGAAAGCGTTTCGCCTGCGGGTATTCGTTCAGGATTGCCTGCGTATGCGGCGCCCCCAAATCGACATCGCAAAGGGCGACGATATTGGCCATACCGGTTTTTGCAAATTCCCGGATAACGTCCGCTCCGCGGTTGCCGATGCCGACGCAGGCCAGGTTGATTTTCCGGTTAGCGCCTGCGATTCGTGCCGCATTGGCTGCTGTCATTGATTTTACGGCGGTCAGTCCGCCGAGGGCCAGTCCGGCTGTTGCCAGTCCCCCTGCCCGTAGAAAAGTCCTTCGTGTGACCATAAGTTACATTGTTAAATTAAACGTCTTTAATAGTTTTCGTTTTCCCGACGTCCGTGTGTCGGGAGAACGGAGGCAAAGGTAGGAAATATTTACGGATTGAAACGTGAGGCATCAATATTCAGTCCCTGCACACCAGATTCCTGTCGCCATACCCGTTATCGACCCGTGCAACGGACGGCCAGCACTTGTTGTCGGCAATGCGGGGCAGGGGGAAGGCCGCCTGCGTGCGCGAATAGGGGTGTGTCCATTCGTCGGACGATACTTCGAGGGCTGTGTGCGGCGCCATTTTGAGCAGGTTGTCGGAAGGGTCGGCGGCGCCGTTCTGGAGGGCTTCACATTCGGCTTTGATGGCTATCATGGCTTCGACGAAGCGGTCTAACTCCTCACGCGATTCGCTCTCGGTCGGCTCAATCATCAGCGTGTTGGCCACGGGGAACGACAGCGTCGGGGCATGAAACCCGTAATCCATCAACCGCTTTGCGATGTCGGTTGCATCCACGCCGTAGTCCTTCCCGAAATGCCGCAGGTCGATGATGCATTCATGCGCCACCCGCCCGCTCTCGCCCGTATAAAGCGTGGCGAAGTGCGGGCGCAGCTTTGCCGACAGGTAGTTGGCATTTAAGATGGCGATTTCCGTAGCGCGCCGCAGCCCGTCGCTGCCCAGCAGTTTAATATAGGCGTAGGTAATCGGCAGCAGCAGGGCGCTGCCGAAGGGCGCAGCCGCTACCGGGCTGCCGTGGCGGTGGCTGTCGCCGGCCATGGGGTGCGACGGCAGGAACGGGGTCAGGTGCCGTGCCGTGCACACAGGCCCTACGCCGGGGCCGCCGCCACCGTGCGGCATCGCAAAGGTTTTATGCAAATTCAGGTGGCACACGTCAGCCCCGATAGCGCCCGGGTTGGTCAGCCCTACCTGTGCGTTCATATTGGCGCCGTCCATATACACCTGCCCGCCGTGCTCGTGTACAATATCAATGATTTCGCGGATGCGGCTCTCGAACACGCCGTGTGTCGAGGGGTAGGTAATCATCATCCCCAGCAGGCGGTCGCGGTGCTGTCGGGCTTTGTCGCGCAGCTCCTCGACGTTGATGTTACCGCGCTCGTCGCAGCCGACGAGGACTATCTGCAGGCCGGCCATCGCTGCGCTGGCGGGGTTCGTCCCGTGCGCCGATGTCGGTATCAGCACTACCGTCCGGTGGCTTTCGTTGCGCGACGCATGATACGCCCGTATCACCATCAGCCCCGCATACTCGCCGGCAGCGCCCGAATTAGGCTGCAACGACACGCCGTCGAAGCCCGTAATCGCCGCCAGGTCGCGCTCCAGCGCAGCTATCATTTGGCGGTAGCCTTCGGTCTGGTCGGCGGGCGCAAACGGATGCACATCGCCGAACTCGCCCCAGCTCACCGGCAGCATCTCGATTGCCGCGTTCAGTTTCATCGTACACGACCCGAGCGCAATCATCGACTGTGCCAGCGACACATCGCGCCGCTCGAGCCGCTTAATATAGCGCATCATTTCCGTCTCGGAATGATACGTATTGAATACCGCTTCGGGCAACACCGGCGACGTGCGCGACAGGTTGCCGAAGTCGGCCGGCAGTCCCTTGCCGCCGCCGGCCGCCGCCGTAACACCGAAAACCGACAGGATGGTTTGAATTTCATCGCCGGTGGTCGTCTCGTCGCAACTGATACGCACCGCATCGGCAGCCGGATAGAAGAAATTCATCCCCTTTTCTATCGCCTTGCGGCGGATGGCTGTCGCGTCAACACCAATCACTTCCACCGTATCGAAGAACGCCTCGTTAGAGAGCCGGTAGCCGGCCGCCTTCAACGCTTCGGCCAGGGCTACGGCGTGCCGGTGCACCTGTTCGGCCATGCCGACTAGCCCCCGGCTCCCGTGATACACGGCGAAGAACCCCGCCATCGTAGCCATCAGCGCCGACGCCGTACAGATATTCGACGACGCCTTTTCGCGCTTAATATGCTGTTCGCGCGTTTGCAGCGCCATCCGCAGCGCCCGACGCCCGGCACGGTCGATCGACACCCCGATAATCCGCCCCGGCATATTCCGTTTATATTCATCCCGCGTAGCGAAATACGCCGCCGCCGGCCCCCCGAAGCCCATCGGGATACCGAACCGTTGCGTGCTGCCCACCGCTACATCGGCGCCCCACGCCGCCGGCTCCTTCAGTACGGCCAGCGACAGAATATCGCACACCGCCGTTACCAGCGCCCCTTCGCTGTGCGCCAGCCGGCAAAAATCCGCATAATCGCGCAGCGCCCCGTTGGCCGCAGGATACTGCACAATAGCGCCAAAATATCCGGCGCCAGCCGACCACCGGTCGAACGCCCCGACGACCACCTCGATGCCCAGCGCCCCGGCGCGCGTCTGCAACACGGCGAGCGTCTGCGGGAACACCGCGGCATCGACAAAGAGCCGGTTCCGCCCGGCCTTCACCGCCTCGCGCGGCCGCAGGTCGAACATCATTTTCATGGCTTCCGCCGCCGCCGTCGCCTCGTCGAGCAGCGAGCTGTTGGCTACCGCAAAACCGGTCAGGCTCGCAATCATCGTCTGGAAATTAAACAGCGCCTCCAGCCGCCCCTGCGAAATCTCGGCCTGATACGGCGTGTACGACGTGTACCACACCGGGTTCTCCAGCACATTGCGCACCACCACCGGCAGCGTCGCCGTCCCGTAATAGCCCATCCCGATGAACGACCGGAAGGGGCGGTTCCGGCCGGCGATAGCCTTTATATGGCGCAGATATTCGTACTCGCTCATCGGCGCATCGGCCACCGCCGGCAATGGCTGCCGAATATCTTCCGGCACTGTTTGATTAATTAATTCTTCGAGCGACTGCACGCCAATAGCGGCCAGCATCTGCGGTATATCGGCCTCGCGAGGCCCAATGTGTCGATTTATAAATAAAGATGGCATATAAATAATAATTTGATATAAAAATAAAAATCTTGCTTACAATGTTACTGTAAAAAGACTGCAAAGATAGCATAAAATTACGAAGTATGAAGTATGAAGTATGAAGTATGAAGTATGAAGTATGAAGTATGAAGTATGAAGTATGAAGTATGAAGTATGAAGTATGAAGTATGAAGTATGAAGTATGAAGTATGAAGTA
>JAISXF010000094.1 GCA_031270845.1 Prevotellaceae bacterium | reverse complement strand
TCATATCAATAAATCCACTTTTGCCATTTACACACACCTGAGCCAAACCATATTCACAATTAAACGAAATAGCCTCGTCATATATTGGCTTTATAACTTCCTCGCCTTCGGAATTGATACAACCGTATTTGCCATCACGTCTTATGCACGCCAATTCATTCTCAAATCCAAATGCGCGATGAGAAGTACTTGCACGAGGAACGTCGCAATAAAAAAAAGCATTTGCTTCGTCATAAATCAAAGGTATCGTTTTTTCTTCGCGCCCAAAAAGATACCCAAACTTGCCGTTTTTTTGTACCCGATAAATACAGGGCGGCACGAACAACGCACTTACACGCTGCTCCTGTGTCAATGTATTAAAACGAAAACGCTTAGTACATTTTGCTGCCGAATCGTAAAGCGCTTTTGCCTGTCGGTCGAGGATATTGCCATATTCATCTTTCTTTTTGACGAAAAATGTGCCGTCAAAAAGTGGATCAATCACGTCGTAGATGGCAGGAATAACCAAATTCCCCGATTTGTTGATAACACCGTGCTTATCGGCGATTTCAACCATTGCCAAACCATTCTCAAACCACAAAGCATCATCGTACTGTGGCGGGATAACAAGGGTGTCCGTTTTATCTATAAAGCCCCATTTTTCGGCGATTTTAACGCTGGCAAGTCCTTCCGAAAATTGTCTTGCATCAGAATATTTGGGAGGTATAACTTCTTTGGCTTCGACATCAACATAACCCCATTTGCTATTGCTGCATACGAGACATAACTCGTCGAACTCATCGGCGAAATCGCGACTGTACCTTATAATGTTATCATCGTTTCCTTCGATATCTTCTATATTCCAACCTTCAATACTGTCATAAATTGGTGGAATAATGATTTTACCCGTTTCGTGGTATCTTAATCCGCATTTTCCGTTTGTTTCGAAAATTTCCATTATAATTTTATATTCTTCCATATTTATACGATATTTAATTATTTACATCCGAATCTTCATAAAATTTATCTTCTGACAAGATTTCTTTGCCGTTTTTATAGACTATCAGTCCGCAAACATAGCCGTCGTATGGTGCGGCATCATGCGAAACATAATAGTCGTAGTCGCCGTTTTTGAAATGCCACGAATATAACCCAATGTGAACCTTGTCGCACTCGCCGTGTTCCAGTGTCAAATCGGGTTTGGCATCCTGTGGCGCATCGACTTTCCACGAGCGGTAACGGTAGTTGTCTTCGCCCAAACAGTCAATCTCAATGCGGTAAGTGGCTGTTTCCATTTTCAAAATCGGGCGCGGCGGGTGCGAGCAGGAAACGCAGAAAACCACGCAAAGCAAAATTGTAAAAAATTTCATTTTATCCCGTTTCCTTTTTTTTATTTCGCTTTCTATTTTATTATGAAAAGATTGCATATATTTTACTTTTAATTTTTGGCACAAAACAATGCTTTTTTTTGTGCCATATTTTATGCCGCAAAGGTAACACTTTTTTGAATATGCACAGAAAATCACGCTATTTTTGCCCGTTAGGGTATCCATATCAACAGACAAAACACTACAAGCCTCACACATAGTCCGCAGGACTTTAACCATGCTGTTTATTGTTACATCTTTGCTATTGCTCTTGAACGATAAATGCTCGGAATACGGCAAGGCGAATAATGCAGGTCGCCCCGCAGTCATTTTGAGTACACTTAAAATTAAGAAATTGCCTTACAATAGTCCTTGATTTGCCCCTCGTTGACGACCTGCCCAAATTTGCCTCTCTGAAAGAAAATAATCGCCTTTGCCTCAGCGTTATTAGAAATAGTGCAAAACGCAGCAAACAAGCGCACTTCGCTTGTTTCCATGCCGTTATCCATTTCAGTTTGCTTTTTCGTAAAATTCTGAAAGAGAGGGGAGATATTCGGAAAATAATTTCTATCTTTGCAAACAATTTAAAACGCTTATGGCATCATATCAACGTATTCTTTTAAAATTAAGCGGCGAAAGCCTGATGGGCGCCGACCGCTACGGCATCAACACCGAGACGCTGCTGCGCTATGCCTCGGAAATTAAAACGGTGGCCGATACCGGCGTGCAAATCGGCATTGTGATTGGCGGGGGGAACATTTTCCGCGGGCTGAGCGGCGTCGATAGGGGCTTCGACCGCGTGAAGGGCGACCAGATGGGTATGCTCGCCACGGTAATCAACAGCCTCGCCCTGCAAAGCGCCCTGCAAAGCCTCGGCGTCCGTGCGGCGACGCTCACGGCCATCGGGATGGAGCCTCTCGGCGAACGGTATGCACGGGAGAAAGCCATCGACTACATGCAACGCGGCACGGTGGTGATTATGGCCGGCGGCACGGGTAACCCCTTTTTCACGACGGATACCGGCGCCGCCCTGCGCGGCATCGAAACCGAAGCCGGCATCCTGCTTAAAGGAACGCGGGTCGATGGCGTCTATACCGCCGACCCCGAAAAAGACCCCGCCGCGCAAAAATACACCTCCCTGACTTTCGACGAAGCCTATGCGAAAAACCTGCGCATAATGGATCTCACGGCCTTTACCCTCTGCCGTGAAAACCGCCTGCCGATTATTGTCTTTGATATGAACGCAGAAGGCAACCTGTTGCGGGTCGTCCGCGGCGAAGCGGTGGGAACGCTGATTTCGTGAGGCTTTAGACAGAACAGAGACGTTAGACGGAGCAGAGATTTTAGACAGAACAGAGACAGAACAGAGACAGAACAGATAATACATATCAAATATCATGGAAATAGTAAAAGCAAAAGAAGTAGTGGCTGCGGCAAAAGACCGTATGCAGAAAGCAATCGATCACCTCGATAACGAGCTGCTGTCGATTCGCGCAGGGAAGGCCAGTCCGGTATTGCTCAATCCGGTGATGGTCGATTATTACGGTACGCAGATGCCGCTCTCGCAGGTGTCGAACATTTCGTCGCCCGACGCACGGACGCTCATCGTCCAGCCGTGGGAAAAGAATATGATCGTGCCGATAGAAAAAGCGATTCGCGCGGCCAACATCGGTTTTAACCCGCAGAACAACGGCGAGCAAATCCGCATCAACGTGCCGGCGCTGACCGAAGAGCGGCGTAAGGACCTGGTGAAACAAACGAAGAACGAATGCGAAAATACCCGCATCAGCCTTCGGAACACCCGCCGCGAGGCCGTCGAGCAGGTGAAAAAGCTGCAAAAGGATGGCCTGCCCGAAGACGTCGCCAAAGACACGGAAGCCGACTTGCAAAAACAAACCGACGTCTTCAACAAAAAGGTCGATGAGCTGTTTGCAAAGAAGGAAAAGGAAATTATGACGGTGTAAGGATGCAGGGAATGATGAACGATGAACGATGAACGATGAACGGGGAACGATGAAGAGCCATAACTCACGGCGGACGCTGTTCGGTATTCTGTGTTTACTGTTTGTGGTTTACGGTTCGATGACGCCGGCGCATGCGCAGTTTTACAATACCGGCACGGAGCCGCCGGGCGTCCGGTGGCGGCAAATACGCACCGATAAGTTTACGATTATTTATCCGCAGGAAGCCGACTCGCTCGCGCAGCGATATGCGTGGCTATTCGACCGGTCGTACCGCGCCGTGGCTGCCCCGATGCGTACCGACCTGCAACGCCTGCCGGTGGTGCTGCATCCGTATAACCTGAACAGTAACGGGGTGGTCGTATGGGCGCCGAAGCGGATGGAACTCTACATCGCGCCTTCTACGTCGGGCTATGCGCAGATGTGGGACAAGCAATTGGTCGCGCACGAAACGCGCCATGTGGCGCAAATGAATAAATTGAATACCGGCTTCTTCCGGTTCCTGTCGTATATTATTGGCGAGCAGTCGGCGGGTGTCGGTTCGGGGATTTATCTTTACGGCTGGTTTCTCGAAGGCGATGCGGTGGTGTCGGAAACGGCGGTGTCGAATACCGGTCGCGGCCGGCAGCCGGAGTTCCTCATGCCGATGAAAGCCTACGCCCTTACCGGTCGCCGGTTTTCGTGGGATACCTGGCTCGGAGGCTCCTATAAATATGCTATCCCGAATGAATATCCGTTGGGCTATGCGCTTGCGTCGTATGCATACAGGCAGGCGGGGAGCGCTATCTTCAGCGACATGCTCGAGTACATCACCCATCATCCGCTGCACATTCCGCCGGGGTCGCACGCGCTGAAGAAGTACGGCGGGTTTAACGACCGCGAGCTGTTTGCCCAATCGTTCGACTATCTGCACCGGCAGTGGGCGAAGGACGACTCGGCCAAAACGCCTGACCCCAATATCCGGGAGTTCCTCTTTCCCGAAACCGAAACCTACCGCTCGTACCGCGCCATGGTGGCCATCGACACGCATACCGTCGCCGCCGTCCGTACCGACCTGGCACAGCCGGCACGGCTGGTAACCGTCGATAATGACGGCCATGAAACCCATCTCTGCTATCTGGGGCAAATCAACAGTACCCTCAAACGCTCTGGCGACAGGCTGTTTTGGACGGTTACGCTGCCCCACGAACGATGGGAGCAGGTATCGTTTTCGGCGCTGCAATCATATCATTTAAAAACAAAAAAACGGGAAACCCTCACGCGCCGCACGCGCTACTTCGCGCCCGCGGCTTCGCCGGATTATAACTGGATAGCGGTGGCCGAAAGCAATGCCCGGGGCGACTATTTCCTGACCCTCCTCAATACGCACGATTACCGTCCGGAGCGGCGCTTTGCCGTGCCTTCGGGCTATGTCCCCAAAATATTAGTATGGTCGGACGACAATACCAAAATCTACAGCTCGCTGCTCTCCGACGACGGGCTCGGTGTCTATGGCTTCGACCTTGCGCGGGGCGTATGGGAGCCGTTGCTGCCGCCGGGCAATGTCAGTATCAACCGCCTCTCGAAGTACAAAAACTACCTGCTCTTCGGCAGCGGCTACAGCGGAACCAATAATATTTATGCCTTCGATACGCTGACGCGAAAAATATTTCAGGTAACCGATGTCCGCTTCGGCGCGTTCGACCCGACGGTATCGGCCGGCAACCGCCGCCTGTGGTTCGCTAACTATACGCCCGCGGGCTATGCCGTAGCCACGCTGCCGCTCGATGAAACCACATGGACAGAGACGCCCTTCGATGCGCCCGCGACCTTCGATGCCGCCGACAGCATCGCGGCGCAGGCCGGGTTCAATATCGACACCCTCGCCGTTCCCACAGAGCCGCAATACGAAAGCCGGCGCTACTATGGCCTCCCGCATCTGTTCCGCATCCACAGCTGGGCGCCGTTCTTCTACAATCCCGACGAGCTGCGCTCGGCGGCGTTAGACAATGACATCCTGCAGTACATCGGTCTTGGCGCCACGCTGCTTTCGCAAAATACGCTGGGCACGCTCACCTCGCGGCTTGGATACAAATACAGTAACGGCTTCCATTCGGGGCATCTTTATTTTCTGTATCGCGGCTGGTATCCGGTTATCAGCTTTTCGATGGATGTAAACGAGCGCCACCGGACGCTCAATCGCTATATCACGGAGACGGACACGGCGACTAACCGAACGTCTGTCTTTGCCGCCTATATGCCGCTATCGCAGCCGTCGGTCGATGCGTCGTTGCGGGTGTATATCCCCTGGCGGTTTGCACGGGGCGGCTGGCACACCAGCGTACAGCCGGTCGTGCAGTACCAGTTTTCCAACGATGAATATTATGCGATGTCGGAGTCGCTGTTCCGCTACCGGCAGTCGCTGTCGCTGTCGCTCACCGTTTCGCAGCAGCTGGCGATGGCGCTCCGCGATATTTACCCGCGCTGGGGCTATGCCTTCCGGGCGCAGTATTCGTTTCCGGTATTCAATACGAGCCTGTACCCTGTGTGGTCGCTGCAGGCGTCGGGGTATGCGCCGGGGCTGATGGCCAGTCACGGCCTGCTGCTCTCTGCCGGCTATCAGCGGCGGGAAACCGGTACCGAACTGCGTTACGGCACCTTTGTCCCCCTGCGCTTCCCGCGCGGCTACACGACCGTCGCCTCCCTCGAACTGGCGAATGCCACGCTCGATTACACATTCCCCGTATGGTATCCCGATATAAATATCAGCTGGCTGGCTTACTTTAAGCGGGTGCGGATGACGCTCTTCGGCGACTTCGCGCGGGTTACGCTTCCGGCGCACATGCGCCTCGACAGGCAATGGCGTGTCAGTTCCTCGTCGCAGAGCTGGAACCTTTATTCGGCAGGCGTCGATTTGGCGGTCGATTATCGTGTCTTCCGTTTCGGGGCGCCGGTTGCGACCGGCCTCCGGCTCGCCAAGCCGCTGGCAACGGCCACGCCGTTCCCGGCTCAGAGCTGGCAGGTGAATGTCTGGTGTAATGTTAATTTTTAAATGATGAATCCCCTCAAGCGGCTGGCCGGCGAAACGGCAATCTACGGCATGAGCACCATTGTGGCGCGCATTGTCAATTTCTTTTTCGTGCCGCTCTACACGCGCATCCTCTCGCAGGCGAGCTACGGCGTGGCGACGGAGTTTCTGGCTTACATTGCCATCCTGCAGGTGGCGCTGACGCTGGGGCTCGAAACCGGCTGCTTCCGCTTTGCCAACAGGCACGACAGGCCGGCGCAGGTCTTTTCCAACGCCCTGACCACCGTCGGGTTGCTGTCGTTGAGTTGCTTTGCCGCGATGGCGTTCTTTTCGCAGGAAATCGCCTCCGCCTTCGGCTATGAGGCCTTCTCCAACTGCATTATTTACGCCGGCGGCATCCTGGCTTCCGACTGCTTCACGGCGATACTCTTCGCCCGCCTGCGCTTCGAGCATCGCGCCATGCGCTTTGCGGTATTTAAGACCATAAAAATCGGCAGCGAGATAGCCTTTAATGTCCTGCTCTTCTTCGGCGCACCGGCGTACTTTGCCGCGCATCCCGGCTCGGCCTGGCTGCGCCTTATCCCGGCCACGCCCGATTTCAGTTATATTATCCTGGCTATATTTATGAGTTGCATCGTGGCGCTGCTGCTTTTTATTCCTTCGCTGTCGCGGATGCGTTTCGGCATCGACAGCGCCCTGTGGCGGCCGATGATGCGCTATTCGCTTCCGCTGATGATTGCCGGACTGCCAGGCATTGCCAACGACTTTATCGACCGCCTGCTGTTCCGCCACCTGCTGCCCGCAAGCCTCGACTGGCAGGCTGAGCTGGGCGTATTTCAGGCAGGCGTTAAGCTGGCGGTGATTATGACCCTCTTCGTGCAGATGTTCCGTTACGCCGCCGAACCCTTTTTCTTCGCCGGCGCGAAGGACCGGAACGCCCCCGTCCTTTATGCCCGTGTGATGAATCATTTTGTGGCCTTCTGCATGGTGATTTTTATGGGCGTGCTGTTCTATGCCGATGCCCTGGCGCTGTTGCTGGGCAAGGATTTTCGCGCCGGCGTGAGCATCCTGCCGGTGATGCTCGGCGCCTATGTTTTGCTGGGCATGCTGTTCAATTTCTCGATGTGGTACAAGCTGTCGGGCAAAACGAACATGGCCGTCTATATCACCACCATCGGACTGGCGGTAACGCTGCTCGTCGATATTCTCTTTATGCCGCGCTACGGCTATCACGCCGCCGCGTGGGGGCATCTGGCCAGCTATTTCGTTATGGTCGCGGTCTGCGCATGGATGGGGCATAAATACTACCCCATCCCTTACGCATGGTCGAGAATTATCACTTACATCGGCCTCGGCGCAGGTCTTTATCTGTTAAGCCTGCTTATTCCCTTCCCCAGCCTTTGGTGGAAATGGGCCTGCTCCGCCGTCGCGTTGGCCGCATACATCGTCTTCTGGCTGAAGCGGGAACTATGAACGATGAACGATGAACGATGAATGGCGGCAGGCGTTAAGCAAATTAGCATATTAATTATATTAGCATAGTATCAAATCAGCACATTAATTACATCGACCATGTTACCCATTAAAATCATCAACCGTTCGCCCTTTGAGTTGCCGCAGTATGCTACGCCGCTGTCGGCCGGCATCGATTTACGGGCGAATATCGCCGAACCGCTTACGCTGGCGCCGCTGCAGCGCACGCTGGCGCCGACGGGGCTGTTCATCGAACTGCCTGCCGGTTACGAAGCGCAAATTCGTCCGCGAAGCGGATTAGCGGCGCGGCACGGCATTTCCATCGTCAACAGTCCGGGTACTATTGACGCGGACTATCGCGGCGAAATCAAAATAATTCTGGTCAATCTCTCGGACGCGCCCTTTGTTTTGCAGCCCGGCGAGCGCATTGCGCAGATGGTTGTTGCCCGACACGAGCGGATTGTCTGGGACCCTGTCGCCGAGTTGTCGGACAGCGCCCGCGGCGCCGGCGGTTTCGGCTCAACGGGGTTAGCGTAAAGCGCCGTGTCTGCAATGCCGGTTATTCGCTAATGAGAGCCGGTAATTCCCTGTTCCAAAGAAAAGTATTATCCCTGCAAAGCGAAAATTGCAGCATGTGAGACGGGCTCTGTTGCAGCTGCAATGGTTTCCATTGCAGCTGCAACAGACTTCATTGCAGCTGCAATAGCTTTCATTGCAGCTGCAATAGCTTTCATTGCAGCTGCAACAGCTTTCATTGCAGCTGCAA
>JAISXF010000070.1 GCA_031270845.1 Prevotellaceae bacterium | reverse complement strand
TATGAAGTATGAAGTATGAAGTATGAAGTATGAACGGCGACAGGCGAGTAACCTTATATATTGTATCCGCCGCAGGCCGTTCATACTTCATACTTCATACTTCATACTTCATACTTCATCGTTCATCGTTAAATTAATCGCGCCGGCGCGGAAGGCTTCGGAAAAGAACGTCGCTACTGCGCGACGGCCGCGCTCGCCGAGGTCAAGCGAATAGTCGGTTACATAAAGGGCGATATGCTTGGCAATAACGGCCGGATCCATTTCCTGCGCGTGCCGGCGGACAAAATCGGCGCTCTGTTCGGGATGCCGTAAGGCAAACGCAATGCTGCGCCGGACAACCCGCGCGATCGTTCGCTGCTGCGCTTCGTCCAGACTGCGCGCAACGGCAATACATCCCAGCGGGATCGCCTCATGTGTCCGCGCCTCCCAAAGCGAACCGAGGTCGGCCACTAAAAACAACCCCCTGTCGGCGTATGTGAAGCGTCCCTCGTGAATAAGGACGCCGGCATCGACCTCGCCACGCAGCACCGCCGCTTCGATGTCCGAAAAAAGATATTCCCGCACGCACGCCACCTCTGGAAAGGCGATCTTGAGCAATAGCGCAGCCGTCGTGTAACGTCCGGGAATGGCCACCGTAGCTTTGGAAAGCGCCGCGCCGCCCCGCGCATCCCGCGCAACGAGCAGCGGACCGTTACCATGCCCGATAGCGCTGCCCGACGGAAGAATTTTATACCTGTCGGCCACATGCGCGAAAGCATGGTAACTTAATTTTGTAATCGCCGCCTCCTCCCGAAACGCCGCATGGTTTAAGGCTTCGACATCGGCTATTCGCGGAGCAAACGAAAGCCCTTCGGTATCTATTTTGTGATGCACCATCGCGTCGAACATAAATGTATCGTTCGGGCAGGGCGAAAAAAAGAAGGAAAGCATGAGTATAATTATGGAGAATGGTTTTTAACGATGAACTATGAACGATGAATTATGAACGATGAACGATAAAATACCGCTTGCGGCCATTTATACTATATTATTTTCAATTAATAATAACAGTTCGCGGATGGCGCGATGCAGGCCTCGCATGGCCAACGGTATATTCCAGGCCTCCCGACGGCGCACTTCGACCCGATTGGAAATCGCGCGCAACGCCACAAACGGCACATGCTCCGAAAGACAGACATAAAAAAACGCCGCACTTTCCATCGTCTCAATATCGGCGCAAAAATGCCGCTGCAAGGCATCAATACGCGGCTGCGCACCGCTCGCCATTTGCACGGTAACCCCCGTAGCCGGCGGAAAGGGCAGCCCCGCAGCCTGCAGCACCGCCGGAAGCCGGCGCCGCAACGCCCCGTCGATAAAAGGAAAGGTATTGGCGCCCAGCAACTGCTCGTCGAAGAGAGTGCTGAAGCCCGCAGGCGTCTGCACCCCGCTGTCGCCAAAGTATTCTATCACCGGACAGGCGACGCTGCCCACCGCAAGGCGGTCTGTAAAGCTGCCGGCAATGCCCGTATTGATGGCGAGGTCATAATCCTGCGCCGCGAGAAGTTTCGTGGTATGGTACGCCGTTGCGGCAATCCCGATACCGGTTACGGCCGTCGTAATCCGGTTCGCGGAAGCGGCTGCGGCTTCCCGTGCCGCCTGTAATTCACTGTCTGTAGCAGCGGTTATGAGTATTTTCATCGTTCAAGCAATGTATAATAATAATGATTCAAATGATTTTTTGTATTTTTGCCGCCAAAATTAAGCAATTCATTTGACATGGGAAATTCCAGCTTTGAAAAAATAGAACAATTCGACGCCGACACCGTCGAAGCCCTGAAGGAACAGTACAAAACTATCCTTCCCCTGCTGGGCGAGGACGCCGACCGCGAAGGCCTGCTGAAAACCCCCGAACGCGTCGCCAAATCGATGCTTTTCCTCACACAGGGATACCGGCAAAACCCGATAGAAATTATCAACTCCGCCAAATTTAAGGAAGAATACCGGCAAATCGTACTCGTAAAGGACATCGAACTTTATTCCCTCTGCGAACACCACATGCTGCCCTTCTTCGGAAAGGCGCACGTCGCTTATATTCCCAACGGCTACATTACCGGACTGAGTAAAATCGCCCGCGTCGTCGATGCCTTCGCCCGCCGCCTGCAGGTACAGGAGCGCCTCACGGTACAAATCCGCGACTGCATTCAGGAAGCCTTAAATCCGATGGGGGTGGCCGTGGTCATCGAAGCGGCGCACATGTGTATGCAAATACGTGGCGTACAAAAACAAAATTCCATCACGACCACATCTGCTTTCACCGGCTCTTTTATGAAAGACCTCCGTACCCGCGAAGAATTTCTGCATCTGATACGCTGTTAAGCCATCCATGCACGATGAAAGGATGAATGGATAAATGGATGAAACGTAAGGAAGAGGCCTTCTTTTCTTCGTTTCGCAGACAATTGCTAATTCCCAATGCCTAATTAAACAAATTCCGGCCGGGCGATTTTGCCCATCAGTTTGAGGACGGCCTGACGACGTTTGAGAAGGTAGGCGGTGGGTTTGGCGGGGTTTCGCCGGATAGGGTTGGGGAGGCAGACGGCTATCATGGCCGCTTCCGATGCCGTGAGCGCAAGGGCGGACTTCTTATAATAGCGCTGCGCCGCCGCTTCGACGCCATAAGTGCCGGCGCCCGTCTCAACAATATTGAGATAGACCTCCATAATCCGCGCCTTGCTCCAGCAGCATTCTATCAAAACGGTGTAGTAGGCTTCCAGCCCTTTGCGCAGCCACGAGCGCTGCGGCCAGAGAAAGAGGTTTTTGGCGACCTGCTGTGTGATGGTGCTGGCGCCGCGGATGCGCGTCCGTTTTTCACGGTTGCGCGCCCTGTCAATTTCGTACCAGTCGAAACCCCAGTGCTGCTCGAAGCGGTTGTCTTCCGAAGCGATGACGGCCAGCGTCATCTGCGGCGAAATGGCTTGCCGGGGAACCCATTGATAACGGACAGTCCAGGCGCTGTCATGCCGGTGTTCCCAGGCGCGCAGCAGCATTAGCGGCGTATGCGACACGGGCAACCAGCGGTAAGCCAGCACCTGCGCCAGCGACAGCACAAACAGCGCGCCGGCGACATACAGCGAATAGCGGAAAAGGCGACGAATAAATTTCATAACAGATAATGGCGACAAAGATACGGCTTTTGTCCTAAAATAAAAAAAAGGGTGCATCCCTGCAGCCTTTTCCTGTTAAAATTGGTGTGATTAGGAACGCCTATTTTAACAAACGTCTATGACGGCTTCCATGCCGCGCCGGATGGCCTGTTCATTCATCGGAATGAGTTTGTGATGCCGTTCGGGAATGGATTTTTTCAAGCCGCGGATTACATTGTCCAATTGTACCACCGGGCGCTTTTTAAGGTAGGCGCCCAGGACAATCATGTTATATGCTTTGGCATTGCCGATGCGGGCGGCTTCTTCGGCCGCTTCAATTTTGCAGATGCAGATGTCGGAGCGGGTAGGCGGCTGCGTAATCCCGTTAGGGTCGTAGAGCAGCAGTCCGCCGGGCTTGACCATCGCCTCAAACTTGTCGAGCGATTGCTGGTTTAAAATAATCGCCGTGTCGCAGCGATTGACAATGGGCGAGCTGATGCGGTCGCTCGATAGCACCACCGTAACGTTGGCCGTGCCGCCGCGCATTTCGGGACCGTACGAGGGCATCCACGTAACCTCCATATCCTGCATGATGCCCGAATAGGCTAATATCTTCCCCATCGACAGGACGCCCTGCCCCCCGAAGCCTGCTATAATGATTTCTTCTTTCATTTTTTTTTGTAGTTAATATAGTTAATGTAGTTAGCCTTTCCTCTTTTCATCGCGCGTAGCGCTTTCATCTATTTGCATCCTTTCCTCTTTATCTGTCTTTCAAATCGCCCGGCGGATATGCGGGGAACATGTATTCGACCATCCAGTTGTTGGCTTCTACCGGCGTCTGTTTCCAGCCGGAGTTGCACGTGCCGACAACTTCGACGAACGACGTGCCTTTTTTCAATGCCGAATTTTCAAAGGCTTTCCGGATGGCGCGTTTGGCCTTCCGCACCGCCACGGGCGTATGTACCGACTGGCGCGTAACGTAACATGTACCCTCTAATTGCGCCAGCAGTTCGGTAATCCGCAGCGGGTAGCCGTTTAGTTCGACAGTGCGGCCGTAAGGCGTGGTCGATGTAACCTGGCCGATTAGCGTAGTGGGCGCCATTTGTCCGCCGGTCATCCCGTAAATGGCGTTATTGATAAACACCACCACAATATTCTCGCCGCGATTGCAGGCGTGCATAATTTCGGCGGTGCCTATCGACGCCAGGTCGCCGTCGCCCTGGTAGGTGAACACATATTTGTCGGGGTTCAATCGTTTGGTAGCCGTAGCCAGCGCCGGCGCACGCCCGTGGGCGGCCTGCTGCCAGTCGATATGCAGGTAATTGTACGCAAACACGGCGCACCCTACCGGCGATATGCCGATGGTCCTGTCCTGGATACCCATTTCGTCGATCACTTCGGCAATCAGTTTGTGTACCGTTCCGTGGCTGCAGCCGGGGCAGTAGTGCATCACGGTATCGGTCAGCACCGGTGTTTTGCCGTACACGTTGTTCTTCGGTTGTATGATTTCCTGTATTGTCATAATATTTCGTATCGTTGATTCTTTCGTTTATATTAAATGGAGAACAGTTGCTTCAGCGCTTCGAGCGCCTGACCGGGGTCGGGCACCATACCGCCGAGGCGTCCGTAGTGCTTCACCGGCGTCCGGCCTTCGACCGCCAGCCGGATGTCTTCGACCATTTGCCCCGCGCTGAGTTCGACGGATAAGATGCCTTTCAAAGACGGCGCCAGCCGCTGCAACTCCGCCGACGGGAACGGGAAGAGCGTAACAGGGCGCAGCAACCCAACCTTGAGCCCGGCGGCGCGTGCCATTTCGACTGTCTCCTGACAGATACGCGCCATCGCGCCGTAAGCTACCAGCAGGTAGTCGGCGTCGTCGCATTTGATAGTTTCGAAGCGTACTTCTTTTTCGCGGATTTCGTTGTACTTTTGAATTAATTTTTCGTTGAACCGTTCGGCCACGGCGGCATCCAGCGCGAGGGATGTAATGACGTGCATCGCACGGTCGGCGGTTTTGCCGGTGGTTGCCCAGCTGCCCGAAATCTGCTGGATTTCGGCATCCGTCCAGCGCGGTTTTTGGGGGCTGAGTTCCACTTTTTCCATCATCTGCCCGACGATGCCGTCGGCCAGTATCATCGCCGGATTGCGGTATTTGAAGGCCAGCTCGAACGCCAGCTCGACAAAATCGTTCATCTCCTGTACCGACGAGGGGGCAAGCACAATCAGGTGGTAGTCGCCATGGCCACCGCCTTTGGTGGCCTGGAAATAGTCGCTCTGCGCCGGCTGGATGGTGCCCAACCCCGGCCCTCCGCGTACGACATTTACTACCAGACAGGGTAATTCGGCGCCGGCCAGGTAGCTCAGCCCTTCGCACATCAGGCTTAGCCCCGGGCTGCTCGACGAGGTCATCACCTTTTTCCCGCACGACGCACCGCCATACAGCATATTGATGGACGATGTTTCGCTTTCGGCCTGCAATACCACCATCCCCGTGGTTTCCCACGGTTTTTCTTCCATCAGCGTTTCCATCACTTCCGACTGCGGCGTAATGGGGTAGCCGAAATAACCGTCGCACCCGCAGCGGATAGCCGCCAGCGCAATCACTTCATTGCCTTTCTTAAGAACTTTCTCTGCCATTTTTTTGAAAATTTACGGATTTTATACTGTGTTTTTATTCGACGATAAGCGCCCCGCGTCCGCTACACTTTTACGCGATAGACCGTAATACACGAGTCGGGACAGACCGTTGCACAATTCGTGCAGCCGGTACACGCGCCGGGTATTTGCATAAAGGCGAACGGATAGCCTTTGGCATTGACCTCTTTACTTAATGCGATTACCTGTGTCGGGCAATTGACCGCACATACACTGCATCCTTTACATTTGGTGGTATCGACCACGATTGCTCCTTTTAGTGCCATATATTTTTACGGGTTTAATGTTACATTTTTTGCAAAAATACACTTTCTTTTTGATAAATCCAAATCAAATCGCATTTTTTTATTATAAATCGTTATTTTAGACAACAGACAATAGACCTATGTTCTATGTTCTATTGTCTATATTCTGTTGTCTATATTCTACGCTCTCAACGCTCCACTCGTCTCAGCGTTGCATACTGCAGTAGCAGGGTTCTCCGACCGGCATCTTCAAAATCGACGATGGCTTTGGTGTGCGGCATGGCGCCTTCAATATCGACAATGACGCCGATACCGAAGCGGTCGTGCTCAATGGTCATGCCGACGGCCAGATTCGCCGGATGGTCGGGGGTGAAGGTTCTTTGTGCCGACGGGGGCATGGGGCGTCTTGCGGGAGTACCCGTATTGGTCGCACGCCCGCGGCCAAACGACGGGAAGGCTGGTGTATCCGTGCCGTAAATGCCCGCCGGCTTGTCGTCGGGCAGGGTGCTTTTTTTAAAATAGGCGTCGTCGATTTCCTTCAAAAAGCGACTGGGTTTATAGAATGCCTGTTGCCCGTGCCGGTAGCGCATCTTGGTAAGCGATACGGTGGCCTTGATTTTGGCGCGGGTAATGGCGACGTACAACAGTCGGCGCTCCTCCTCGAGATCCTCTTCGCAGATCGAAAAGACGCCGGGGAACAGCTTATCTTCTTTGCAATACGGGAACAGCCCATCTTCCATGCCGGCAATGTAAACGTACGAAAACTCCAGCCCCTTAGCCGAATGGATGGTCATCAGCCGCACCTTGTTCCGGTCTTCCTCTTTTTCGTTGTCCATGTCGGTACGCAGGGCGGCTTCTTCCAAATATTTACGGAGGATTACCGGCTGATTTTCGCCGTCGGGGTCGGCATTGTTGGGGTTGTTGCAAAATTCGAGGATACTGTTGAACAACTCATCGACGTTTTCCAGTCGCTTAGAGGCTTCTATTGTTCCTTCGTTTTTCAGCGCCGTGCGGTAGCCCGACCGCTTATCGACTTCTTCGGCCAGTTCGTAAGCGTTCAAAGCAAACTGGAGCGACGAGAGTTCGGCAATCATCGCGCAAAAGGCCTTCAGTTTGGTGGCTGCCGGCGTGCGCAGGCCGATGTCCGCCGGCGGGAGGGTTTGCAGGGTTTCGTGGAGGCTTTTTTCTAATTTGCCGGCGGCTATCTGCAAATGCCCTATCGACGTGTCGCCAATGCCGCGCGAAGGCGTCTGCACGGCGCGTTTGAAGGCCTCGTCGTCGTGTGGATTGACAATAAGCCGCAGGTAGGCCAGCATGTCCTTCACTTCGGCGCGCTGATAGAACGACAGACCGCCGTAAACAATGTAGGGGATGTTCTTCTTGCGGAACGCTTCTTCAAAGACGCGCGATTGGGCGTTGGTGCGGTAGAGGACGGCAAATTCGCTGTACGGCGACCGGTGCCTGTACACCGTTTCGGCCACCGAGGAGGCGACAAGGAAACTTTCTTCCTGGTCGGTATAAGCGCGGATGACGCCGATTTTTTCGCCGGGGCGGCCGCTCGAGAAGCATTTTTTCTTCAGTTGTCGGCTGTTTTTTTCTATCAAATCGTTGGCCGCATTGACAATTGTTTGCGTCGAACGGTAGTTTTCCTCCAGCCGGTATTCCCGGAAATCGGGGTAGTCATTACGGAAATTCAGGATGTTTTCGATGCGAGCCCCGCGAAAGGCGTAGATACTCTGCGCATCGTCGCCCACGACGCACAGGTTCCGCAAGCCCTGCGAGAGGCGTTTGATAATAATATACTGCGCGTAGTTTGTATCCTGATACTCATCGACCAGAATATATTGGAACAGGTTTCGGTAGCGGGCAAGGACGTCGGGGAAGTTGCGGAACAGGACATTGGTGTTCAGCAGCAGGTCATCGAAATCCATCGCGCCGGCCTGCTTGCATTTGCGGGCATATAACCGGTATATTTCATATAAATTCGGGCGCCGGCACTGCTTGTCGGTCTCCTGAATCTGCGGGTTCTCGGCGTATTCGCCCGGGCGTATCAGGTTATTTTTCGCCATCGAAATACGGCTGGCGACGGCACTTACCTTATATTTTTCTTCGTCTAATTGTAATTCTTTAATACAGGCTTTCAGCAGGCTTTTGGTGTCGGCCGTATCGTAGATGCTGAACGACGAGGGGTAGCCCAGATGCTCGGCTTCGCGGCGGAGGATGCGGGCAAAAATCGAATGGAAAGTACCCATCCACAGGCTTCGTGCGGTGTCGGTGCCAATCAGCGTACCGATGCGTTCTTTCATCTCCTGCGCCGCTTTGTTGGTAAAGGTGAGCGCGAGTATCGTGTGTGGCGGCACGCCCTGCTGCAGGGTGTAGGCGATGCGGTACGTGAGCACGCGCGTCTTGCCCGAACCGGCGCCGGCAATAATCAGCGCCGGCCCCTGGTAATGCACAACCGCTTCGCGCTGTACCGCGCTTAATTCATCTAAAAAAAAACTCATGATTTTTTCAATTACGAATTACGAATTACGAATTACGAATTACGAATTACGGGTTCCATGTCTCTGTCTCTGTTCTGTCTCTGTCTCTGCCCGTAATCAATCCGTGATTTTTTCGGCGCGGTTTACATACACAATGCCTTTGGTGGCTTTGACTTCGGCAATCAACTTTTCGAGGTCTTTGCGGTCGTGGACATAAACGTCGATGTAGCCCTCGAAAATGCTGTCGTGGCTTTGGATAAATAGCTTGCGGATATTTACCGACAGGCGGCCGGTGATGATGTCGGTCAGGTCGCGCAGGATGCCGATGCGGTCGATGCCGCGCATTTCAATCCGCGAGAGGAAGGATTTTTGCATCTGCTTGCTCCAGCTGGCTTTGATAATACGATCGCCATACTGCGCGGCGAGTCGCATGGCTTCGTCGCAGTTCTTTTTGTGGACGGTTACGTGCACTTTGTCTTCGTCGATAAAGCCGATAACATCGTCGCCCGGAATAGGCTTGCAGCATTCGGCAATGTTGAACGAAAGGGTTTTGTCGATAACATTTTCGCCCAGTATATAGGGCTTTTTCTTGTCGATGGGCGCGGGTGTTGCGGCGGCAGCGGGTTCGGGTTTGTCGTCGTCGTCATCGTCATCGTCGGGCGCGTCGGGTTCGGGGGCGCCGGAGATGATGCGCGGAAGTTTGAGCGTGATACCCCAATAGGTAACCGACCGGCTCTCCTTGTTATCCTTCAGTTTTTTTTCGATGACCGACAGGTCGAGCAGCCCCGCGGCGGCTTTGCTGAACAACTCTTCCTTGTTATTAACGCCATAGTTCTGCGCCAGCTTTCGGAAGACGCGCATCTGGGGCTGGATGCCCAGCCGGTGCAGGTGCTGCTCGATGAGTTCGCGGCCGTTCTGATTGCGGTTTTTGGCGTCGAGTTTCAGGGCGTCGTTGATGAGCGATCTGGCACGTGGCGTAACGACGATGTCGAGCCATTCGCGTTGCGGGGTCTGCGATTCGGCGGTGATGATTTCGACCTGGTCGCCGTTGCGCAGCGTCTGGTTGAGCGACGCCAGCTGGTGGTTCACCTTGCCGGCAATCGCCCTGTTGCCGATACCGGAGTGGACATGGTAGGCAAAGTCGAGCACCGTCGCGCCCTTGGGCATCAGTTTCGAGTCGCCTTTCGGGGTGAAGATGTAGATGTCGGAGGAGGTGAGGCCAACGTGCATCCGGTCTAAAAACTCGGCGGCATCAATGTCCGGATTTTCGAGCACGGTTCGGATTTGCTCCAACCACTTATCGATTTCGCTTTCCTGCGAATCGTTGGCTTTGTAGCGCCAGTGCGCCGCCACGCCGCGCTTGGCGATGTCGTCCATCCGCCTTGAGCGGATTTGTACTTCGACGGCCACGCCCTGCGGCCCCATGAACGTTTCGTGAAGCGCTTCGTAGCCGTTGGCTTTGGGGCTGGTTGCCCAATTGCGCGTACGGCCGGGGATGACTTTGTATATTTGACTGATGATGCTGTGAATTTCGTAGCACTGCGATACTTCCGACAAGTCCGGCCAGGGGTCGAAGACGATGCGCACGGCGAAGAGGTCATATACTTCTTCGAACGGTACGCCCTTGAGGCGCATTTTCCGCCATATCGAATACACCGATTTGGTACGGCTGGCCAGCTCAAAATAGACGCCGCGCCGGTGCAGCCGCTCGTTGATAGGCTGCGTAAAGAGTTCGATATAGTTGCTGCGCGTGTGTTCCGTTTCATCGAGTTTTGTCTTGATGCGCCGGTATTCGTCGGGCTGTGTGAACTGCAGCCAAATGTTTTCGAGTTCCGTTTTGATGGAATACAGCCCCAGCCGCAAGGCCAGCGGGACATAGACGTACATCGTTTCGCCCGTAATTTTCGACCGTTTATGTTCGGGCATCGAAGCCAGTGTCCGCATGTTGTGCAGCCTGTCGGCGAGTTTGATTAGCACCACGCGGATGTCGTTGTTCAATGTAAGGAGGATGCGTTTGAAGTTCGCTGCCTGGTCGGAGCCGGACATGGCGACGTTGTCGATTTTCGTCAGCCCGTCCACCAGTTCGGCGATTTTGTCGCCAAACAGCCGCCGGATGTCGCCCACCGTATAAGGTGTATCTTCGACCACATCGTGCAGTAGCGCCGCGCTGACCGATTTATAACCCAAGCCGATGTCGCCCACCACAATCTTTGCCACGGCTATGGGATGTGTAATATACGGTTCGCCCGATTTGCGCCGGATGCCCCGGTGCGCTTCGTTAGCCAGGTCGAACGCTTCGCGGATTACGCGCAGTTCGTCCTCGTTCGGGCTGCGATGCCGGCACATCGCCAGAAGCTCGTCAAATTCCTTTTGAATAAGATGCCTGTCTTCTTCCATGTTGAGTTGTTGTGTTGTTGAATTGTTCATTAACCATTATTCATAGACTACGGTTACGGCTCCGGTGTGGGTTTCGGAGTGGCCGCCGGCGTAGGTTACCGTTACGTTGTAAAGATAGACGCCTTCCTGCACCGGCGCTCCGTTGCGGTTCAGGCCTGTCCATGACTTGTCGAGCGGCGAGTCGGTGTCCTGTTTTTCTATGGATGCCACGAGGTCGCCGTTGCGGGTATATATTTCCAGATGGTAGCGATAAGAGTCCGGGTGAGCATATACGATTGGCCCAAACTGGTTCCGTTGCCGTCCGGTGGAGGGGTTCGTCAGGCGGCTCTTCGGGTCGATGGCGTCGGGCATTTCCATTTGCGGGCGGTAGGTTGCGCACACCTCCGTGGCGCTCGTTCCATTCGCAAAAGCGCCTTCGACACGATAGCAGGATGTCAATTCGGCATTCGATAAATCGATGGCATCCGTGTATATTGTATCGTTCACATGGGAGAGCAGCGTCGCCGGCTGCGGTTGCAGACGCTTCAGGGTGTACGCCGCCACAGCGGGATACGGCACACCGGCGACCGTGCCCGGATACCACGCCAGCAGCCACGCTCCCCCGCTTGCTTCCATGGTCATGGGTATATTTTGCAGGATGCTTCCCCGTGCGGCTTCCATCCGGCAATGGTTTTCGGCCGTGAGGCGGTAATAGTAGCGTGCTTCGACCGGCGCGTCGATATAGGTGGTCAGGGATTTATCGGAGAATGTGTGAACGGGTGCATAGCCGTCATCGGGGCGGCTGCTGCGGGTGAGGTGAAAGGTCGAAAGACGAGTCGCGGAGTCGATAGCGAATTGCAGGGCTACGGCGGCGTCGGCATATTCGATCGACGAAACAGTCATCGACGTCGGCCGCTGCGTTGTTTTCGTTTCGACCGTTACGATGTTCGAGGCGCTGGTTATCGCGGTATCGGAGGGGTGGAGGGCGACGATATGGATGTCGTAAAATACATTGTCGGGCACATCGGCTACCGTGTAGCTTGTGGCCGTAATGCCCGACGCCCGGAGCGCCGGCGGGTCGCCCTGCCGGCTGCCGTAAACCTGATAGGCGACAGTCCCGTCCCAGCCTTCGTAAGGCGTCCATTGCAGGGCGACGGCGTAGGTGCAGCTGTCGTACGCCGCTTGCAGGAAGGAGTAGGCATGTTGGCGTGTTAAGGGCATCGGCTCCGTGATGGTTCTGACGGCTACGGTATAGGTAAGCGCTCCGGTAAGCGGGACAGGCGCCGCCGCGTGCGTAAATGTCCCCACGCCCAGCCCCACTTCCCCGATATAGTTCGAGCAGGCGCCGCCGCCCAGATATTGATAAACCACCGTGCCGTTAATCTCCGGTATCGCGGGCATGTAAGGCTCCCACGTAATTTCGGGGTATCCGGCGGCATTCACCGACACGGCATATATCATCTCGCCCTGCGTCTGGCAGACCTGCGCACCGCCGGGCAACGCCATGATACAGAAAAGAAGGATGCTTAAAGCGTGTTTTTTCATGCTTGCAAATGTAGTGATTTTTTTGAAACGATGAACGATGAACGATGAACGATGAATTACGAATTACGAATTTTTCTCTACCTTTGCGCCCTGATTCTTGGGGGTGCCCCTGCGGGGGCTGAGATTATACCCTTACAACCTGATGCAGGTCATGCTGCCGGAGGGAAAGTATGTATTATTCTTATTATCCCCCTTTTTTATTAATTATAAATTATATTAAAATGAAAAAGGGTTTTCTTTTTATGGCAGGCTCGATGCTTGCTCCGTGCCTGATGCAGGCACAAATGCCGGACGACACAGTGCGTGTCGTTAATCTTGAACAAATAGAAGTGGTGGCCGTGCGTGCCGGCGGGCAGACGCCGGTGGCGTACAGCGACGTCGGGCGGGAGCAAATCGTGCGCGACAATGTAGGGCGCAGTCTTCCGGCGCTGCTACAGGGGCTGCCGTCGGTGGTGGCGTACTTCGAGGACGGGCTGGGCGTGGGTTACACGTCGCTGCGGGTACGCGGTACCGACGCCACCCGGATTCATGTTACGTTAAACGGGATGCCGCTCAACAATCCCGAAAGCCAGGAGGTGTACTGGGTCAATATCCCCGACCTGAACAGCCATCTGCAAAGCCTCCAGTTGCAGCGCGGGGTGGGGACGTCGAGCAACGGGGCTGCGGCATTTGGCGCAAGCCTGTCGCTAAAGACCACCGGCACGCCGTCGGTTGCCTATGGCGAGGCGGCCACGACATGGGGCAGCTACCATACGCAAATACACTCGGTGGCGGCAGGCAGCGGGGCGTTGCCCGGCGGCTTCTATGCGGAGGCGCGCTACGCGAGCGTCGGCAGCGACGGCTACCTGCGCAACGGGAAGGTGAAGCAGTATTCGTTCCAGACGTCGCTCACGCATCGAACGGAGAAGCATTGGCTAAAGCTGCTCTACCTGCGGGGCGTGCAGCATACGGGGATTACGTGGGAGGGCATCTCGCCCGAAGACATGGCGCGGCACGGCCGGCGCTACAATGTGGCGGGACAGTACGCCGACGAGGCCGGCAATATCCGGTATTACGATAATGAAACGGATAACTATTTTTCGGACATCGTGCAGCTGCTCTATGCCCGGCCCCTCGGAAGGCGCCTCACGCTGCACGCCAACGTGAGCTATAATCACGGGTTCGGTTATTATGAGAATTATAAAGCCAACCGGAAGTTACAGGAGGATTACGGGCTGCCGCCGCAGACAATCGGCGGGGTTGTTCATAGCCGCTCCGATGTCGTTATCCGCAAGAACATGGAAAACGATTTTTATGTCGCGCAGGGGCTGCTTCACTACGCCCACCGGCGGCTGTCGCTCAATGCCGGCGCGATGTACAGCCTCTACAACGGCGCTCATTTCGGGACGCTCGAGTGGGCGCAATACAATGAAACCATCGCCCCCCACTACGAATGGAACCGCAACGACGCGCGGAAGGAGGAAGGGAGCCTGTTTATTAAAGGGGAGTATGCGCTGACGTCGCAGCTGACGGCCTACGCCGATGTGCAGGCACGCCTTATTATATATAATCTCTCCGGCCTCGACGATGATTTGATGTCTATCACCGACCGGAACCGGTTCCGGTTTGTCAATCCCAAAGCGGGGCTGTATGCGCGCCTCAGTCGGCATACCGCCGTGTATGCGTCGTGGGCGATGGCGCACCGCGAGCCATTGCGCGCCGATTTGAAAGAGGCCGTCAAAAACGGCGGAGCAAAGGACATCCGTCCCGAACAGATGCACGACTTTGAAGCGGGCTGCACCTTCCAGCGCCGCACGCTTACCGCATCGGCCAACGCCTACTACATGCGCTATAAAGACCAGATGGTACAGACCGGCAAGCTCAACGATGTCGGCTATAAACTGATGGAGAACGTGCCGGAGAGCTACCGCGCCGGCCTCGAACTGCAGGCCGCCTTCACGCCGTCGGCACGCTGGCGCCTGGAAGGCAACGCCACCCTGAGCCGGAACCGCATTTTAAATTACACCGTCTATTATGATTTATACGACAACGCCGAGAACTACGCCCCCGTAGTCGATGCTTCCGGCAGGCCGCTACAGGAAGCCGACTTTTACGCATCGACCGACATTTCGTTCTCTCCGGCGGCGGTGGCGGCGGCGGCTGTTACCTTTGCGCCGCTCGCGCAGTGGGACATTACCCTTACGGGCAAATACGTCGGCAAACAGTATTATGACAACACCTCGAACGACGCCCACAGCCTCCCCGCCTACGCCCTCTGCCACCTCGCCACGCAGTATGTCTGGCAGCTCCCGTCCGGCAGCCGCATCTGCGTGCAGCTGGCGGTCAACAATCTTTTTAATCATCTGTACAGCGCCAACGCATGGGTCGCCACCGACCGCTTCCTCACCGGCGCACCGGCCGTGTACCGCGGCCTCTTCCCGCAAGCCGGCACGACCATAATGGGAAAAGTAAGCTTGGAACTATGAACGATGAACTATGAACGATGAACTATGAACGATGAACGATGACTATTATGAATGATGAATTGACGCTGTACGAAATCGTCGGCGCGCTGTTTGCGCTGCTGTATTTGTGGCTCGAAATCCGCCAGCGCAATGCAATGTGGGTCGTGGGGTTTATTTCGGCGCTGTTCTACGTGGTGATTTTCTACTACGGGAAATTTTATGCCGACATGGGACTGAACCTTTATTATATGCTCTCAAGCGTATATGGATTTACGCTCTGGCGGCGGCGCGGACAGCGGACGGCGGGTGCGGCGGCGCGAGCGGTGTCGCGCACGCCGCTGCGGACGGCGGTGGCGCTCACGGCTGTCGCCGCCGTGCTTTTTGCGGGGCTGGCCTTTATCCTTGTCCGCTTCACCGACTCGCCCGTGCCCTTCGGCGACGCGCTGACCACCGCCCTGAGCATCGTCGCGATGTGGATGCTGGCGCATAAACTGATTGAGCAATGGGGCGTCTGGTTTGTGGTCAATCTCCTTTCGACGGGACTGTACTTCTGGCGGGGACTGTACCCCACCGGCGTGCTGTTTTTGATATACAGCGCCGCCTCCGTCGTGGGCTTTTTGGCCTGGAAGAAGGAATTACGGCTTGCGCCGGATTAATTACGAATTACGAATTACGGCATCCGGCTATCGCCGGATAAATTACGAATTACGAATTACGAATTACGGCTTGCGCCGGATGAATTACGAATTACGAATTACGCATTACGGCTTACGCCGGATGAATTACGAATTACGAATTATGAATTACGGCTTACGCCGGATGAATTACGAATTCCTTACGTTTCTTTTTTTTTAAAAAAATAAACCGCCGCTAAAGCAAAAAACGATTTTGGGAACTCCCGACAAGATTTCGGGGCTTCCCGACAAGTCGTCGGGAGTTCCCGACAAGTCGTCGGGAGCTCCCGAAAAGATTTCGGGAGTTCCCGACAAGTCGTCGGGAGCTCCCGAAAAGTTTTCGGGAGTTCCCGACAATTCGTCGGGAGTTCCCGACAAGTCGTCGGGGCTTCCCGAAAAGATTTCGGGAGCTCCCGACAAGTCGTCGGGGCTTCCCGAAAAGATTTCGGGAGTTCCCGACAAGTCGTCGGGAGCTCCCGACAAGTCGTCGGGGCTTCCCGAAAAGATTTCGGGAGTTCCCGA
>JAISXF010000054.1 GCA_031270845.1 Prevotellaceae bacterium | reverse complement strand
GTCTGCGGGAAGGTTTCCCCACGTGGGAGAAGCATAAAACAAGTCTGCGGGAAGGTTTCCCCACGTGGGAGAAGCATAAAACAAGTCTGCGGGAAGGTTTCCCCACGTGGGAGAAGCATGAAACGGAGTGGCAAGCCTGCCCTGCTGTTATTGGGGCAAGCGCAAGGCTATACTGAGCTGAGCTGAGCTGTGCTGTGCTGTGCTGTGCTGTGCTGTGCTGTGCTGTGCTGTGCTGTGCTGTGCTGTGCTGTGCTGTGCTGTGCTGAATGCGTCAGCGCAGCGCAGCGCAAAGCTACGGGTTTTTCCGGTATAACGCAGGGGTTCCCGGTACTTTTTATTAGAAATTTATTAACAGCAGCCATGTTTTTTAATTACGAATTACGAATGCCTGATGCTACTGCTTTTCCCAGTTCAGGATTTTATAGAGGTCAAATTCTTCGGGACAGGCTACATACTTCTTCGCTTTTTCGTAGTCGGCGGGGGTGATAAAGTGCATGACATAACGCATAATCGACTGTACAAAATGGCTATTGATGTCCACCAGCCGGGGGGGGATTTTGCCGGTCTTCGGGTCTTGCAGGTCGCGCAAAAACAGCGGCGCCACGTCGCCGAAATGATTTACATAAACCATGCAGGCCGTATGCCCGGCCTTGAAGAGGTCATAGACGCCAAAACCCAGCAGCGAGCAGTACTGGCGGTCGTAGGCAATCGGCACGTCGCAGCGTACCTCGTAGCCGATTTCGACCGGGCGCATTTTGACATTCAGTTTTAAGGCCGTGATTTTATTTTCAATCATATCGCAAAAGATATGGGCTTTAGAGACCTTTCCCAGTTCGGGATGCCCGTGCTCGTCGTACGAAAAATGCGCGCCCGACTTTTTGATTTCTTCTTCGCTCAGCTCGTGGAAGACCCCTTCGGAAATCACCGCCGCGCCATAGTCCTCGCCCATGACCTTGCGTTTGATAATAGACGAAATCACGAGGTTCACGATTTTGTCGCACGTGATTTGCGTTTTGTTAAACATTTCGGGGATGACAATCATCGGGTAGTGGCACGAGGCGCCGATGCCAAAGGCCAGATGGCCTGCCGAGCGCCCCATGGCCGCCACAATAAACCAGTTGGCGCTGGTACGCGCATCTTCGTAAACCACCGTCGCAATGTTCGACCCTTCGGCGCGCGCCGACTCATAGCCGAAGGTGGGCGTTCCGTTAGGCAACGGCAAGTCGTTGTCAATCGTTTTCGGCACGTGGATATTGGCTATCGGATATTTTTTGTCGGTCAAAAATTTGGCTACGCGGTTGGCCGTCGAAGCCGTGTCGTCGCCGCCGATAGTAACGAGCAGTTTAATGTTGTTCTGCTTAAAGAAATCAAGATTAAACCGCTCTGCGAAATCTTCCTGGGACGGTTTGTAGCGGCTCATGGTGATGGCCGAGCCGCCGCGATTGAAAATATCGTCGGCAAATTCAAAATTAATATCCACCATCCGCGGGGATTTTTGAAAAAGGCTGCTGTAGCCCCCATGCAGGCCGATTACGCGGTAGCCGTTGTTCAAAAATACTTTGGCCACACTGCCTACCACCGTGTTCATGCCCGGCGCAGGCCCGCCGCCGGTTAAAATTGCAATTGCATCGTTCATAAATTTGTTTTTAAAAATAATAAATTTCAGGCCACAAAGGTACATAAAGTTTTTATCTCATAAAAAAATTGTACCTTTGCGGGCGTTACTTTTATATGTAACATGATTATATCACTATTAAATATTTCAATACGATGGTCAATTACAAAGATCTTGGACTGGTAAACTCCCGCGGGCTGTTTGCCAAAGCAATTACCGGAGGCTATGCTCTTCCGGCATTTAATTTTAATAACATGGAGCAAATGCAGGCGATTATCGCGGCGTGCGTCGAAACAAAGTCGCCGGTGATTTTGCAGGTTTCGAGCGGCGCGCGGAAGTACGCCAACCAGACACTGCTCCGCTACATGGCGCAGGGCGCGGTAGCGTACGCCAAAGAATTGGGGTTTGCCGTGCCTGTTGTGCTGCACCTCGACCACGGCGATACGCTGGAGCTGTGCAAGTCGTGTATCGAATACGGCTTTTCGTCGGTGATGATCGACGGTTCGCATCACCCGTATGAGAAAAATGTGGAACTCACGGCGCAGGTTGTAGAATACGCCCACCGGTACGATGTAACGGTCGAAGGCGAGCTCGGCGTGCTGGCCGGTATTGAAGACGACGTGAAAGCCGAGCATCATACCTATACACAGCCCGAAGAAGTGGAAGATTTTGTGAAGAAAACAGGGGTTGATTCGCTGGCTATTTCTATCGGCACGTCGCACGGCGCCTTTAAATTTAAACCCGGGCAGAAGCCGGAAATCCGGCTTGACATTCTGGCCGAAATCGAACAGCGCATCCCCGGTTTTCCGATTGTGCTGCACGGCGCGTCGAGTGTTCCGCAGGACATTGTGGCGGAAATCAACCACTACGGCGGGCGGTTGAAAGACTCTATCGGTATCCCCGAAGATCAGCTGCGTGCGGCGGCCAAATCGGCCGTGTGCAAAATCAATATCGACAGCGACGGCCGGCTGGCGATGACTGCCGCTATCCGTAAAGTATTTGCCGAACAGCCCGCCGAATTTGACCCGCGTAAATATTTAGGGCCGGCGCGCGACAAGCTCAAAGCGCTCTATATTCATAAAATTAAAGAAGTGCTGGGCAGCGACGACAAAGCATAGCCGTGTCCGTTATACAGAAAATTATGTGGAAACGCTGTGCCGTGCTCCTGTTATTGGCAGGTGTATTTGGTAAAAGCGACATGTGCCGGGCGGCCACCGATGATCCGAACTTGATGATCGGCGGCCACCCGATAAAGTTTGCCATGCCTATTCTGGTGATTGCGCCCGATGCGCGCGCCGGCGGCATGGGCGACATCGGCGTGGCTACCACCCCTTCGACGAACGACCAGAACTGGAACGCTGCGAAGTATATTTTTATCGAATCGCGTACCGGCGTCAGTATTTCATATATCCCGTGGCTGCGCAATATCGGGTCGAGCAACATCAACCTGTTTTATTTGACGGGCTACCACCGCTTCGACGATAAAAACGCCATTGGGGCGAGCCTCCACTTCTTTTCTGTCGGCAGCCTCGATTTGCGCGATGCCAATAATACGTTTCTCAATACGACCAACCCTACCGAATGGGCGGTTGATTTCTCCTATTCGCGGCTCCTGGGCGATCATTTTTCGATGTCGCTGACGGGGCGCTATATCCGCTCCGATATTTCGGGAGGATATACCGATGTGCAACGCGGCGTACGCATTAAGGCGGCGAGCGCGGTGGCCGCCGATGTCGGGCTGTATTACTTCCGGCCTGTGGACTGGGGCAACCGCGACGGCGTTCTTTCCTTAGGGGCGGCCATCAGCCATATCGGGTCGAAGATGAACTATTCGATTACCGACGACGAAGTGCGTTCCTACTTCCTCCCGACCACCCTGCGCATCGGCGGCGCCTGGACGGCCAATTTCAATGACCGGCACGACCTGGCCGTCAATTTGGAGCTGAGCAAGTACCTGGTGCCTTCGCCCGAAGCCTCCGGCGCCATTCCGAACGTCGATATTTTTCAGGGCATGCTACAGTCGTTCTACGACGCGCCGGGCGGTTTTTCGGAAGAGATGCAGGAAATCATGCTGGGCGCAGGGCTTGAATACACGTATATCCGGCACTTTATGGCGCGCGCGGGCTATTATCACGATACGAAAAGCCCGAACAGGAAATACTTTACGGTCGGGGCGGGTATTCGCTACCAAATCTACACGCTGGATTTGGCCTACCTGATTCCGACATTTTCCGGCTTTACCAATCCGCTGGCCAATACGATACGGATTACCCTGTCGGTCGATTTCGGGCAAACAGGCCGTTCGCGACCGCTGCGCACCGGCACAACCAACGGGTCGGACTTCTTTACGTATTAACGGCATGTGTCCTTTTCGCATAGGCAATGGTTTCGATGTGCACCGCTTAGCCGATGGCCGTCCGCTGTGGCTGGGGGGCGTTCATATTCCGCACCGCAGGGGCTGCGTAGCGCACTCCGACGGCGATGTGCTGATTCACGCCATCTGCGATGCGCTGTTAGGCGCGGCGGCATTGCGCGACATCGGCGTCCACTTCCCCGATACCGACAAGGCGTATAAGGATATTGACAGTAAACGGCTGCTGGAGGAAACCATGCGGCTTGTGCGGAACGCCGGTTATGAGGCAGGCAATGTAGATACGGTTGTCTGCCTCGAAGAGCCGAAAATCAAAGATTATATTCCGGCGATGCGGGCGACGTTAGCGCAGGTCATGCACATCGACGTCTCGCAGCTTTCGATTAAGGCCACCACCTGCGAACAGCTGGGCTATGTAGGCCGGCAGGAAGGTGTGGCGGCCTATGCGGTAACAATTTTACACAGAAAGTTGGAGGACTCGTAAAAAAGTTGTACTTTTGCACTCCCAAAATAAAGCGGCGCGGTAGCTCAGTTGGTTAGAGCGTATGATTCATAATCATAAGGTCTCCGGTTCAATCCCGGATCGCGCTACGGAAAAAGATGAAAGGGCGTTACTGTCGTAATGCCCTTTTATCTTTTGTTTTTCAGCAGCCGCCGTCCGCTAATGGCCGACTGCAAAGAACAGGTTATCCTTTCAACAATTTTTCATACCTTTGTTCCTTATTTTAGAAAAAATAACAACACCCCATGCAGCACAAAACCATTCCTGAAGCAGAAATAAAAAATACGGTAGCCGTCGATTATTTCGGACTGTTCGACTGCACAAAGATTTTGGGCAAAATTGATTTTGCCGTAAAGCTCCGGCGTCCCAAAGACGCCCTCGACTTCCACGACGAATACTTGCTCTGGGCCGAAGCCAAGCAAAAGCCCTCCGACATTCTCGCCATGCTTGCGCAGCTTGTCCTCACTATCGGCAAGGCGCGGACGTTCGACGAGCTGCTGCCGCCGCCGTTTTTGGGCTGCTTCGACAGCGAGAAAATCGCGTTTATCCCCTATTCCGACATTCAGGATGTTTTTTATCAAAACGATTTCAACTGGAATGTTACGTCCTCCAATACAGACACGAAAGAATTTCGGCAGGTATATGGGCAGATAAAAAAGATTATTGAAAACGACATCCCTCAAAAGACCTATCTTTTTTATTTCGGGCGCGACGACAGCGAACTGCGCCGCTTTATCAGCGATAATTTCATTGTCGGCAAAACCGGAACAACAAAGACAAGAATTGATAAAAACAATTTTATCATCATTTACAATAAATGGCTCGCAACGGTGATGCCGACCATTGCGGTAAACTGGGACATTGCAAAAAAAAATAACATTATCACCGGCGATTTTTACTTGGCCGATTTATTATCTGAAGAAAATAAAACGCTGAAGGAAAAATTGTTTGTCCTGCTCAATATTGA
>JAISXF010000116.1 GCA_031270845.1 Prevotellaceae bacterium | reverse complement strand
TACCCGAAAGTTTCAGAGAATCAGCTTTGCTTGACCGTTTTCACGGTTTTATCGAAGGTTGGTATCTACCGAGAATGAACAAAAGTATGATACTCAAAGATTGGACTTTGAATGTTGAGTATTTTTCGGAAGTGTTGCATCTTTTGCGAACAGCCCCCGAATACTCAATGCTTGTGAATGAAGTAGTATATTCCGAAGAAAAGAGCGATTTGCGAGATTTGAAAGCCGTACAACGCATTGCTTCTGCCTATTCAAAACTGCTTTTTCCTCACATTACAAGCGTTGAAGAATTAGATAAAGACAAGTTCAAACTCTACTGCCTTATCCCCGCTATTCGCAGGCGTGGAATTATCAAAGAGCAATGCCATAAGATAGACGAGGAGTTCAAAGAGTATATGCCTGAAATTAGAGTAAAGTAACATAGTTATATCCGAATTTCAAAACATAGAATACAAGTCGTCATGGCACAATGATTACCTCAAATAGGTCTGTGGCTTTGCCAACGCGCAAGGAGGCAAAATCTATATAGGTATGAACGATGCCTCTACCGTTGTCGGCGTAGAAGACCAAAAACGCTGATGGAAAAAATCCTCGATAAAAGCCGAAACAGGTGGTCGTTTGCCTGATATTGACGGACTTTCTACGCCCGAACTGTTGGAAAAACTGCGATTGGTGCAGGACGGCAAACTCAAACGCGCCGCAATCGTTCTTTTTGGCAAAGACCCCGGCATGTTCTATCCGAACACCTTTGTAAAAATCGGCGATGGCGTTTTTACCGTTTTGCCGTGGTTGAATAATCAAAAGTAAAGAAAAATAACATTTGCAACTTGCTGAATATAAATAAAAAGCCAACTAATTACAAGTGGCCGGTAAAAAAGAGTAGCAAAATACACTTTTTTGTGTACCTTTGTCTGGCCTTTAGTGAGGCATAGATAGATATAAGCTTTTTTGTTTTTTTGTTATTTGCAAAAACTTCATCGGAAAGATGCCACACACAAGCGCAAGGTTACGAGGAATTATAAAAATGAAAAACGCCGGAATGCCGGCAGAGAAAAAAGCGAAAGACGAACTGATAGAAAAGAAGACAGAAGAAGGTAGGTTATTTTGATTAACTTACTAACCAATTTTTTTTCCATTACGAGTTCATACTTCATACTTCATACTTCATACTTCATAGTTCTTAAATTCTTCTTACCTTTGCAGCCACAATTAATCCACATTGCAATGAAAATGCTTTCCGTATCTATGTTATCGGCCGATTTCGGCCGGCTGAACGAAGAAGTTGAGATGGTTAATGCCGGTGCAGCCGACATGTTTCATTTAGATATTATGGACGGCCGGTTTGTTCCGAATATTTCGTATGGTTTTCCGGTTGTTAAGGCTATTGCCGCCCGCGCCCGGAAGCCCCTTGACGCCCACCTGATGATTGTCGAACCCGAAAAATATATTGAAACCTTCCGCTCCGTCGGCGTAGCGTATCTGTCGGTACACTGCGAAGCCTGCGTGCACCTGCACCGCACGCTGCAACAGATTCGTTCGGCAGGCATGAAGGCCGGCGTTGCCCTCAATCCGCACACGCCGGTGTGGTGCCTGGCCGACACTGTTCATGCCGCCGATTTTGTACTGATTATGTCCGTCAATCCGGGCTTTGGCGGGCAGGCCTTTATTGAGCGTTCGCTGCACAAAATCACCGAACTGAAAAACCTTATCACCCGCGAAAATGCGGCTACGCTGATTGAAGTGGACGGGGGAATCGGCCTGTATAACGCCGCACAACTCTACGCCGCCGGCGCAGATATTCTGGTGGCTGGCAATGCCATTTTCAGCGCGGCCAACCCCTTGCAGGCGATGGAAGAGTTAAAAATTGACTATTGATTATTAACTATTGGCAGATATGAGACGAAAATTACGAAACGTGTATGTATTATTTAAGCTGCTGGGCGAGAGTTTTTCGTTCGCTTACAGCTCGGTGAAGGCGAATAAGCTGCGGACATTCCTGTCGCTGCTGGGTGTTACGATTGGTATTTTCTCTATTATCTCGGTCTTTACGATGGTCGATGCGCTGGAAAAGAATATCCGCGAAGGCATCGAATCGCTTGGCGCGAATGTGATATACATCGAGCGCTGGCCGTGGACAGACGAGGACGGCGACGGCGACTTTAGGTGGTGGGAGTTCCGGCAGCGGCCGGCGACGAAGTATGAGGAATTTACGTACCTGCAAAACCATTGCCGGAGCGCCGAATCGGTGGCGTTTGTCTATGCCTTCAGCCGGCAATTAAAGTATAAAACGAATACCACCTCGCGCGTCAGGATACAGGGTATCACTTACGACTGGGATAAAATGGCCTCCTTTGAGGTGGAAGCCGGGCGTTACTTTTCGCCGATGGAAATCAACAACGGCGCCAACGTGGCGATTATCGGCCGGACGCTGGCCGACGAGCTCTTTGGCGACGATTATCCTGTCGGGCGTGAGTTTAGCGTCGCCGGGCGCCGGACCCGCGTTATCGGGCTGCTCAAAAAGCAGGGCAACATGTTTGCCGTGAATTATGACCATATAGTGATGATTCCCCTCAACTATGCGCGTGCGTTTGCCGAGCTGCGCCGCAGCGACCCGAGCATTGCGGTCAAAGCCAGGCCGGGCGTCGGCATGGACGACCTGCGTGGCGAGTTGCGTATGATGATGCGCGCCTTGCGCCGTCTCAACCCCGCGCAAAAAGACAATTTCGCGCTGAACGAAATGAGCATCATCTCCCGCCAGCTTAACCCGATGCTCGGCGTCCTTAACCTCGCCGGGTGGATTATCGGCGGGTTCTCGATTCTGATTGGCGGGTTCGGCGTGGCCAATATCATGTTTGTCTCGGTCAAGGAGCGCACGTCGATTATCGGCATTCAGAAATCGCTGGGAGCGAAGAATTATTTTATCTTGACGCAATTTCTTTTTGAATCGGTGCTGCTGACGATGGTCGGCGGTCTGCTGGGACTGGCGCTGGTGTTTGCCGCCACCACATTCGTAACCTTCGCCTTCGATTTTGCCATCACGCTCACCGTCTTTAATATTTTAATCGGCATCCTTATTTCAACGGTCGTCGGCATTCTCGCGGGTATTATTCCCGCCTACACCGCCTCGCGATTAAGCCCCGTAGTGGCGATGGGACATTGATACACTTAACGCCTAACGTAATTTATATGGATTTGAATTTTGAACAGATTTTGTTTGTTGATGTGGAAACGGTTCCGCAATACGCGACGTATGCGGATATGCCGGAGACAACGAAAAGTTTATGGGAAAAGAAGACAGCCCATATCCGTACCGAAGGGCAGACGGCGGAAGAGTTCTATGAACGCGCCGGTATCTGGGCGGAGTTCGGGCGCATCATTTGCATCTCGGCCGGGTTTATCTACCGGCGCGAAGAGCAACGGGTTCTGCGGCTCAAATCGTTTGCCGGACACAACGAGCGGGAGCTTCTGCAAGGCTTTTGCCGGATGCTCGAAATGTTTTTTATTAAAAAGAAAAACGCCCTGCTTTGCGCCCACAACGGCAAGGAATTTGACTTCCCCTACATCGCACGGCGCTTGCTGATAAACGGCCTGCCCCTGCCGAATGTCCTCGATGTGGCCGGTCGTAAGCCATGGGAAGTGTCGTTCCTCGATACCATGGAACTGTGGAAATTCGGCGACTACAAACATTCCTGCTCGCTCGAACTGCTGACCGGCATCCTCGGTATCGATTCTCCGAAAGACGACATCGACGGCAGCGAGATAGCAAAAGTCTATTACATCGACGGCGACATGCCGCGCATTGTCCGCTACTGCGAAAAGGATGTGCTGGCGGTGGCGCAACTGCTGCTGCGCTATCGCGGACAGCCGTTGCTTGAGAGTGTCGAATCCGTTACCGGCGAAAACGATAAAACATAAGCGCGGCCATGCCTTCCATCGCATTCATTACACTCGGATGCAAACTCAATTTCGCAGAAACGTCCACGCTGGCGCGGCGGTTCATAGAGGCCGGCTTTGTGCGGACGCTCCCCTCGCAGCCGGCCGACGTGTATGTGGTCAATACCTGTTCGGTTACGGAGCAGGCCGATAAGAAATGCCGGCAGGCTATCCGCAGGCTCACACACCTCAACCCCACGGCGCTGGTGGTCGTTACCGGTTGCTATGCACAGCTTAAACCCGACGAGGTGGCGCAAATCGAAGGTGTCGATCTGGTGCTTGGCGCCGACAGGAAAGGAAATCTTTTTGAATATGTCAACAACCTTCGCACAAAAGGGAAGGCCGCAGCCATACTCCCGTGCGACATCCGTGCGGTCGAAAGCTTTTTTCCCGCCTTCTCGTCGGGCGACCGGACACGCTCGTTCCTGAAAGTGCAGGACGGCTGCGATTATCACTGCTCTTACTGTACCATCCCGCCGGCAAGGGGAAAAAGCCGCAATAATGCAGTGGCGGATATTATCCGCGAAGCGGAAACCATTGCCGCGTCGGGCATCAGGGAAATAGTACTCACAGGCGTTAATATCGGCGACTTCGGGAAGAGCACCGGCGAGTCGTTCCTCGACCTGCTGCGGGCGTTAGACAGGGTGGCCGGGATTGAGCGCATCCGGGTATCGTCGATAGAACCGAACCTGCTCACCGACGCGATGATCGAATGGATGACGCAGGCGCGAACGATCATGCCCCATTTCCACATCCCCCTGCAATCGGGTTGCGACCGGATACTCGCCCTGATGCGCCGTCGCTACCGCCGCGAACTCTTTGCCCAACGCCTCCGGCGAATTAAAGACGCCTTCCCCCACGCCTTTATCGGCATCGATGTGATTGCCGGCTTCCCGGGCGAGCGCGACGAGGATTTTTATGATACGTATTCGTTTCTGGAATATCTCGCGCCTGCTTTTTTGCATGTGTTTCCCTACTCCGAACGCCCCGGAACACCCGCCGCTACGATGCCCGACAGCATCCCCAAGCCGCTGCGGACAGAACGGGTACGGGCGCTCAACAGCCTGTGCGCCCGCCTGCACCGCCAGTTCTACGAACAGCATACCGGCTTTGAAACACGTGTGCTTTGGGAAAGCGCCTGCAAGGACGGGCTTATGGCCGGCTTCACGGACAATTATCTGAAAGCCGAAACGCCTTTCCGGCGCGAGTACGTGGGATGCCTGCAACCCGTCCGCATCACCGGCTTCAACCCGCTCCGCCGAACGGCTTTCTGCGAAGCTGTAGCGGTTCCCGACAGGGCTGATTAGACATTCGTTATTTTTTCTCTACCTTTGCACGCATCAAAAGTAATCAATATGAAAAAAATGTATGTATGGCTCTTTATAAGCTCTCTCGCGCTGGTCGCGGGAGCCACTGACGGCAACGACCGCACAGGGTTCGATAAAATGGCAAAATATATCGCCGCCGGCGACGCGCAAGGCCTGTCGGAATACTTTTCCGAGACGGTAGAGTTCGACCTGCTCAACGACGAAGGAATGTACAGCAAAGCACAGGCAACCCTTGTGCTTAAACGGTTTTTTGAAAAGTATGCGCCAAAAACCTTTTCATTCAAACACAGCAGCGACAAGCAGCCCGTCAAGTACGCTATCGGCATCTTACAGACGCAGGCCGGCGACGCCCTGCGGATTACCGTCCTGGTCAAAGAAGATAACGGTATAAAAATTCAACAAATGAGAATAGAGCGGAATTAGAAATTACGAATTACGAATTACGAATTACGAATTACGGAGCATTGGTTACGGATTACGGAGCATGCTCGTTATTCGGTTCGCCTGTTAGCACATTAATACAGTAATGAAAAATCAATACATCGACAATCTTATTGCGCTGGCCATAGCCGAAGACATTGGCGACGGCGACCATACTTCGCTGGCCTGTATTCCACCCGAAGCGCAGGGCAAAATGAAACTGCTAATCAAAGAAACAGGCATACTGGCGGGCGTAGCAATAGCCGGGCAGATTTTTACCGCCATCGACCCGCTGCTGCAAACCGACGTGCGGCTGCAGGACGGCACAGCGGTCGAGCCGGGCGATGTCGCCTTCTACGTACACGGGGCGGTGCGGTCGCTGCTGCAGGCCGAACGGATTGTGCTCAACGTCGTACAGCGAATGAGCGGCGTGGCGACCCAAACTGCGCGCTGCGTACAGCAACTCAAGGGGCTGAAAACACGTATCCTCGACACACGCAAAACCACCCCCGGAATGCGCATCCTCGATAAAATGGCGGTCAAAACCGGCGGCGGAGAAAACCACCGCATGGGATTGTTCGATATGATTCTTATTAAAGACAACCATATTGACTTTGCCGGCGGCATCGAAAAAGCCATCCGGAAAGTACACGCCTATCTCGCATCGACCGGCCGCACACTGCCCGTCGAAATCGAAGTACGAAGCCTCGCCGACATCCATACGGCGCTGCGTACCGGCGGCGTGCAGCGCATTATGCTCGACAATTTCTCCATCGACGACACCCGCGAAGCCGTGCAGCTCATCGCCGGACGCTACGAAACCGAATCGTCGGGAGGCATTACGTTAGAAACGCTCCGCGACTATGCCCTGTGCGGCGTCGATTACATCTCCGCAGGCGCGCTCACGCATCACATAAAAAGCCTCGACATGAGCCTGAAGGCATGTCCCGGCGACGAACAGCCGGCATCTCCGGGAACGAAAACCAATCCATGAGCGCGCCTCCGCTTACTTCCGTAAATAACCCGCGCATCAAGGCCGTCGGCGCACTGCAAACCAATTCGCGAATGCGGCGCCGGCAGGGGCTTTTTGTCATAGAAGGCCGGCGTGAAATTACGATGGCCATTGACGCGGGCTATACCATCGAGACTCTCTTTTACTGTCCCGAAGCCGGCGCCACAGGCGACTTGCCGGCACACCTGTCGCCCACCGCCGGCGTCCGCGTCGCCAAGCCGGTATTCGACCGGATAGCCTACCGCGAAAACTCCGACGGCCTGCTGGCCATAGCGCAGGCAAAAGAACACGCCATCGACTCCCTCAACCTGCCGCCCAGACCTATTATAATCGTAGCCGAAGCGGTCGAAAAACCGGGCAATCTGGGCGCCATCCTGCGCACCGCCGACGCCGCCGGCATTGATGCCCTCATTGTCTGCGAGCCCGTAACGGACATCTACAACCCGAACGTCGTTCGCGCCAGTTTGGGATGCCTCTTTACGCAACAAATAGCCCTCTGTTCCTCGCCGCAAGCCCTCGCATGGCTGCGCGCGAACAACCTCCGCATCTATGCCGCCGAGCTGCTCGCCTCGCAATGGTATCACCAAACCGACTTTACCGTTCCCTGCGCCATTGCCGTAGGCGCCGAAGCCACCGGCCTCTCTTCCTTTTGGCTGCGGCACGCCGACGCCCGCATAAAAATCCCCATGCGTGGCCGCGTCGATTCCTTAAACGTATCGGTTTCTACCGCCGTCCTCGCCTTTGAAGCCATAAGACAGAGAACGATGAACGATGAACGATGAACGATGAACGATGAACGATGAACGATGAACGATGAACGATGAACTATGAACTATGAACGATGAACCGGCATCGGGATTATGTTAGGCGGTTAAGCGGAACGGCGGAGAACTATGAACTATGAACTATGAACTATGAACCGGCATTGGGATTATGTTAGGCGGTTAAGCGGAACGGCGGAGAGACTTTTCGCAATAGGTAGAAAGTGTCTCAGCATTGCTGAGAAATTTTTCGCTGAGAAATTTTTTTCCATAGGGGGAAAGTCGCTCGACGAGGTCGAGAGACTTTCCCCCATAGGGAGAAAGTTGCTCGACGAGGTCGAGAGACTTTCCCCCATAGGGAGAAAGTTGCTCGACGAGGTCGAGAGACTTTCCCCC
>JAISXF010000115.1 GCA_031270845.1 Prevotellaceae bacterium | reverse complement strand
TCGTACGAAAAAAAAAAATTCTCGTGCGTGTTTTTTTTAAAAAAGCGTGTTTTTTTTTCTTTTTCGCGCGAGAATAAAAAATTCTCGTGCGAGATAAAAAAATTCTCGCACGTGGATTTTTGGTTTTTTCGTACGATACGGTGATTTTTGTGCATGGCCTTTTTTTCGCAAGCTGTTCTTAATGCATCCGGCGTAAGCCGTAATTAAAAAGCCGTCATGCGTAATGCGTCATGCGTAATTCGTAATTTGTAATTCGTAATTGTTTTACTACCTTTGCGAGCAAATCGTAAAAAATAATTATCATTTAAAATACACATGTTATCCCTTTCGCAAAAAGCACAGATAATGCCGTTATCGCCTGTACGCAAGCTGGTTCCGTATTCCGAAGCCGCTAAACGGCGGGGCATAAAAGTCTATCATCTCAATATCGGGCAGCCCGATGTGCCGGCGCCGGCAGCCGCGCTGGAGGCTGTTAAAAACAATGACTTGACGCTGGTTTCGTATCCGCATTCGGCCGGCAACGAAAGCTACCGTCGGGGACTGGCCGAATATTACCGGCGTATCGGTATTGCCGTTTCAGCCGACGATATTATTGTTACTACGGGCGGTTCGGAGGCTATTCTTATCGGTTTTTCCACGTGTTTTAATCCGGGCGATGAGGTTATTGTGATGGAGCCGTTTTATACGAATTATAACGGTATTGCGGCGTGGACGGATGTGGCGCTTAAGCCTGTCGCCTGCGACATCCGAGCGAACTTCGCCCTGCCGCCGGTCGAGGCTTTTGAGGCGGCGATAACCCCGCGAACGCGCGGGATTGTGGTCTGTAACCCCAACAACCCGACCGGCTATTTGTATTCGCGCGGGGAGCTTGAGCAGCTGGCCGCGCTTGTCAAAAAGCATAACCTGTACCTGTTTGCCGACGAGGTCTATCGCGAGTTTTGCTATACCGACGCGCCGCATGTTTCGTGTATGCAGCTGCCGGGTATCGAAGAGCATGTGGTGCTGATTGATTCGGTGTCGAAACGTTACAGTCTTTGCGGGGTGCGTATCGGCGCCATCGTATCGCGCAATGCGGCGTTAATGAAGAGCGTGCTGCGTTTTGCGCAGGCGCGCCTCTGTTCGCCGGCCTACGGGCAAATAGCGGCTCAGGGAGCATTGCAGACGCCGGCGTCGTATTTTGAGGGGGTGCGCAATGAGTACATCGCCCGACGCGACTATATGGTCGGCGCCTTGAATGCGATGGAGGGCGTGTATTGTCCGATGCCTCAGGGCGCGTTTTACACGATTGTTAAGTTGCCGGTGGCCGATTGCGATGCGTTTGCCCAGTGGCTTCTTGAGGAGTTTGAGTACGAGAAGCAAACGGTGATGATTGCCCCCGCGAGCGGCTTCTATGCCACGCCCGGCAAGGGCCTCGACGAGGCGCGTATTGCCTACGTTCTCAATATTGACGATTTGAAAAAGGCGATGCAGTGCTTAGAAATAGCGTTGCGTTCTGTGAGACGTTAGGCGTGAAGCGGCTGGCGGGGGAAAAGGTTGCTATTTAAAAAATATCCTTATATTTGCGCTTCCAAATAATAATTAACAAATAAAAATTTAGATTATGAAAACAATGATGAAACTGTCGTTTTTGATTATGGCGTTATTCTTTTTTTCGCCGATGCATGCTCAATTAACCAAATCCAGGGTGAGCAATGTGAGTATGGATTATTTACGGGAGCAGGGGTATGCACCCAAGCTTACGGATGCGGGGAATATCTCTTTTAAAGCGGAGGGAAGCACGTATATACTGCGGATGAGTGATAATGATCCGGAGTTTTTAAGCCTTTCCCTGTATGGCTGGACGTTCGACGACGACCAGGAGAAAGCGAGAGCCTACGTCGCTGCAAACACGGTTAACTGGGATAAGAAAATGGGGCGGGTCGCCGTTGTGGAGGAAGAGAACTGTATGTATTTTGACACCTGGGTGCTGCTCCGCTCTGCCGACGACGTGAAGCATTTCTTTCCGCGGATGCTTACTGTGGTACAGGGTCTAATTTCATCCTTCCGCGAAGAGATGAATAAGTAGAAAGAACATAGACTGAAAGAACATAGACTGAAAGAACATGGACGATGGACGATGGTCTCATAGTCTATGTTCTTTCAGTCTATGTTCTATAAAAACACTTCCGCCATCATACACCGAATACTTCCCCCGCCGTGCCGTTCGATGGTTTGTACGTCGGCCGAGAGCAGAGGGCTGTAGCGTTCTATGGCCGACCGCTGGGCGTCGCTCAGGGCGCGGCGGGCGGCGGCCGAGAGGGCAAGGAACGGTTGCCCGGCGGCGTTCCGTACGGGTAGCGCATTGCAGGCAAAATGCTGCATCTGCGACAGCGTGACGGCGATGATCTCTTTCCCCGTTGAGCACAGGGAATCGACTACGGCGATGCGCTCCTGCGGGTCGGTGATGCCTTCTAAGCAGACGACGGCAAAGGCATCGGCTACGCACATCATTACGTTGGTATGGTAAATCGGCTGCCCGTCGTAATCGACGGCATGGAAAACAACGGGGCGGTAGCCTGTTTGCCGGCAGAAATCGTCGAGGACATTGAGGTGGGTGCGTGGCGAGAGGCAGGCGTAGGCGATACGCTTCTCACGGTCGAAGACCATGCTGCCTGTGCCTTCCAGAAAATGACCGTGCGCTTCGTAATGCGTGAGGTCGATAAGGCGGCGGACAGGTATGCGGCGCCGTATTTCGGCCAGTGCCTTGCGTTCGAGCCGCCGGTTAGGGGCAAACATGGGGTAGAGGCAAGCGGTGTCGCCGTGGAATGAAATCCAGTTGTTCGGAAATATGGCGTCGGGGGTGTGCGGTTCGGGCGTGTCGTCGATGACGATAACGGCCATGCCGTGGCTGCGCAGGGTGGCGACCCAGGTGTCGAACTCATGTATCGCGGCGGCCTGCACGGCGGCGGACTGCGTGTCGTCGCAGGCCTGTTGAAACGCATTGTTAACGGCTGTCTCGGCATTATAGCCGAACCGCGCCGGACGCACCATCAGTAACTGATACCTGTCGATTGAATAGTTCCTGTTGTCCATTGTCTAAAATTCTATTGTCTATCGTCTAAAATTCTATTGTCTAAAATCCAAAATCGTCCGTTTAATAATATCGGCGGCCTGGCGAAGCTGTTCTTCGGTGATTACGAGTGGCGGGGCGAGGCGGATGATGTGGTCGTGCGTGGGTTTGGCGAGCAGGCCGGCGTCGGCCATTTTCAGGCAGATGTCCCATGCCTGCTTGCCGTTGGCGGGGGCAATGACGATAGCGTTCAGCAGGCCGCGGCCGCGGATGGTGCGGACGAGCGGGGAGCGTATCGTGGCCAGCTCCTCCCGTAAAATGATGCCCATGCGTTCGGCGTTTTCGGCGAGCTGCTCGTCACGGACGACGTCGAGGGCAGCCATCGCCACTTTGCAGGCGAGGGGGAAGCCGCCGAATGTGGAACCGTGTTCGCCCGGACGGATGGTGAGCATCACCTCGTCGTCGGCCAGGGTGGCCGATACGGGCAGCACGCCGCCCGAGAGCGCTTTGCCGAGTATCAGGATGTCGGGGCGTACCTGCTCGTGGTCGCAGCACAGCAGGCGTCCGGTACGGCCGATGCCGGTCTGCACCTCGTCGGCGATAAAGAGCACGCGGTGGCTGCGGCAGAGGTCGTAGCAGGTGCGCAGGTAGCCGTCGTCGGGGACAACGACGCCGGCCTCGCCCTGTACGGGTTCGACGAGGAAGGCGGCTATCCGTGCGCCGTGCGTATCGAGCGTCTGCGCCAGCGCGGCCGTGTCGTTGTAGGGGATTTTAATGAAGCCGGGCGTATAGGGGCCGAACTGCGTGCGGGCGTCGGGGTCGCTCGACATGGAGATGATACTGATGGTGCGGCCGTGAAAGTTCCCTTCGCAGACGACAATCAGCGCTTCGCCGTCGGGGATGCCCTTTTCGGCGTAGCCCCAGCGCCGTGCCAGTTTCAGCGCCGTTTCTACGGCTTCGGCGCCGGTATTGACGGGCAGCGCGCGCCGGTAGCCGAAGTAGTCGGCTAAATATTTTTCATACACGCCCAGCGTATCGTTATAAAATGCCCGAGAGGTAAGGCAGAGCGTGTGTGCCTGCGCCACGAGCGCCTGCACGATTTTCGGGTGGCAATGCCCCTGGTTGACGGCCGAGTAGGCCGCGAGGAAATCGAAATAGCGCTTCCCCGCCACATCCCACACATACACGCCTTCGCCGCGCGCCAGCACAACCGGCAAGGGGTGGTAATTATGCGCCCCGTAGCGGTCTTCCAAATTCATATAATAAGATGCTTGCATTTTTTTTAATAATTACTGATTACTGATTAATGATTAATAGCTACCTGTTCGAGTTGATGATAGAAGGCCTCGCCGAAGCAGTGAATAAGGGGTTCGCGGAGGAAGCGGAATACCGGCATCCGCAGCTGTTCGCCCTTTTCGCGTGCGCCGCGGCAGAGGTGCGCCCGGTCGTAGTTCAACCCGACGGCGTCGCCCAGCCGTGCCAGCCGGACAGGGTACAGCCAGCATGAAACAGGCTTCCGGAAGACTGTTCGCCCTTCGCGCCAGGCACGCTCGATGGCGCAGTAGCAAATGCCCGAAGGGTCGAAACAGGCATAGGCGCATTCTTTGCCGGCGATAAGAGGCGTTACATGGTCGCCATCGGCATCGCACACGGCGACGCCCTGCGCGGCTACCGCCTGCCGGCCGTCGGGCGTCATGTACGGAGCAAAATGCAGGTATTCCTCCTGCAGCCGGCTGTCTTCGCCGGGTTCCAGCGGCGCTCCGCTATCGCCCCAGACGCAACACATCCCGGCGCATTCCGACAGGTCGCACGCAAAGCAGCATCGCAGCAAATCGGCGCTAATTAATATATTTTCTATTTGAATAATGGGACTCATCGTTCTTCTCTGTTAAAACAAAAGCACCGGAAAAATAGACCGTTCAAAAGAATGGCCATTTTACGCTACAGCAGAATATCATTGAGCAATCCCGATGCCGTTTGCTTCGTGCCGGCGCCGGCGCCCTGGATGCGCAGGCCGTTCGGGTAAAAGTCGCTGTAAAGGATGATGACATTGTCGCTGCCCTGTGAGGCGTAGAAGGCGTGCGTGCTGTCGAAGAGCTGTACGCCGGCTTTGATGTGCCCGTTTTCGATTTCGATACAGAACGACAGCTTCCGGCCTTCGCCCGAGGCGCGGTCGTACAGCGCCTTAAAGTACGCCTCGTTGCGTTCGACGGCCGCGTAGAAATCATCAACGCCGCCGGTCAGGCATTCTTCGGGCAGGAAGGGCTGGATGTCGATGTCGGTAATATTGATTTCCATGCCGATTTCGCGGCCGAGTATCAGCGCCTTTCGCATCAGGTCAAGCCCCTTAAGGTCGGTACGGGGGTCGGGTTCGGTGTAGCCTAAACGCTGGTCGTCGCGGATAACCGACGCAAACGACGCCGTGCCGGTGTAAGTATTGAAAAGATAATTCAACGACCCCGAGAGCGTCGCCTCGATTTTATAGATTGTATCGCCGCTGTTGAGCATCTGCCGGATGGTCGAAATAATCGGCAGCGCCGCACCCACATTGGCTTCATAGCGGAACGGCACGCCTTCGCGCTTGGCCGTGGCATGGACGCCCCGGTAGTACTGGATGTCGAGCGAATTGGCGATTTTATTGCAGGTTACGATGCCGATTTTCTCCGACAGGATTTGCTGGTAAAGCGTCGAAATCTGCAAATCCGACGTGCAATCGACAAACAGGCTGTTCGGGCGCGCCAGCCGTTCGATTTCATCGATAAAATCCATCGTCTTGTAGGTCGGTTTTCCGCCTTTGGTGAGGGTTTGGTTGATGCTGTCGAGATGCAGCCCTTTGGTGTCGAACAGCATTTTGGTGCTGTTACAAATACCGATGATATTTATCTCCACCCCGATACTTTCCGACAGGCTGCCGCGCCGCTGCTCTATCATCTCGACGAGCGACTTGCCGACGTTGCCGTAGCCGGCGATAAAGAGGTTAATCTGTTTCTTCGACGCGCCGAAGAACTCGTTGTGGATGGCCTGTATCGCCTCGTCAAAATCGTCGGTCTGCACCACCGCCGAAATATTTTTTTCAGACGACCCCTGCGCAATGGCGCGGATACTGATGCCCTTACTGCCTATGGCCTCGAACATGCGCCCGCCCGCCCCCGACTGGTTTTTCATATCGTCGCCCACAAGGCTAATAATCGAAAAGCCCTTTTCGACCTTCAGCGGTTCGATTTTTTTTAATGATATTTCATAGGCAAACAGCTCGTCGCCGGCCTGCTTCGCCTTCTCCGCATCGGCTTCTTCGATAGCCACGAGCATCGTATTGACCGACGAGGCCTGCGTGATAAGGATGATATTAATCTGGTTTTTGGCCAGCACGTCGAACAGGCGGCTCGAGTACCCCGGCACACCCACCATGCCGCTGCCTTCCATCGACAGCAGGGCGATGTGGCTGTTGCCCGAAAGCCCCTTGATTTTCCCCGTGCCTTCCGGCGGATTCCGTTCGATGAGCGTTCCCGCGTGTTCGGGGGAGAACGTATTCTTTACCAAAATCGGAATGCCGCTGTCAATGACCGGCTGGATTGTCGGCGGGTAAATGACCTTCGCCCCGAAGTGCGACAGCTCCGAGGCTTCCTTGTACGAAATATGCGCAATCGTCCGCGCATCACCGACGATACGCGGGTCGGCGGTCATCATCCCGTCCACGTCCGTCCATATTTCGAGCCGTCGCGCCTCGGCCGCCACCGCCAGCAGCGACGCCGTATAGTCCGACCCGCCGCGCCCCAGCGTCGTCGTCCGCCCCGCCGCATCCGACGCAATAAAGCCCGGCACGATGTACAGCTTGCAGTTATTGCCGGCCAGCTGCTGCCGGATATTACGGAATGTTTCCTCCTTAAGCACGCTGTTTTGCCGCTGGCGGTATTCGGTTTTAATCAGTTCGCGGGCATCGATCCACTTGCACGAAATGCCGGTCGATGAAAACTTCTCGGCGATGATAGCCGTCGATAGCAGTTCGCCGAAGCTCATGATTAAATCCATCGTTCCGTGGCTGATTTCGCGAATCAGCGACACCCCGTTCAGCACCCCCCGCAGCTCGTCGAAGAGTCCGGCGACTTTCCCCGTCACGCTTTCGCGGAAATCGGCCGCGATCAGTTCCTCTATCAACGTCCGGTGTCGCTGTTCGAGCGCATCGACCAGCGGTTCGTATCCCCGGTCGCCGCTTTCGGCCACCCGCCCGATATGAATCAGCCTGTCGGTACAGCCGCCGATAGCCGACACCACGCATATTGTTTTATCCCGACCGATAGCCGCCTTCACAATAGCGCTTACCCTGTTAATATTTTCCGCTGTCGCTACCGACGAGCCTCCGAATTTTAATACTTGCATTTTACTTATAAATTATGAACGATGAATTATGAACGATGAACTGCCTGCCGCTACTGCCACTGCCAGCGCTCCAGCGTGGCGATAATCTGTTCGTACTCGAGCAGAAACCCGTCGTGGCCGTAAGCCGAGGAGATGACCGCCAACTGCGCCTGCGGGATATGCCGCGCCATGTACTCCATCTCGCAGACCGGAAACAGCACGTCGCTGTCGATGGCCATACACAGCGTCTTTGCCCGGATTGCCGCCAGCGCCCGCTCGACACCGCCGCGCCCGCGCCCTACATTATGCGTATCGAGGCTCCGCGTAAGGTAATAATACGCATAGGCGTTAAACCGCCTCGTCAGCTTTTCGCCCTGATACTGCTGGTAGCTGCACGCCCGCTGTGCCTGCAGACAGTCTTCGTCGGCTTCGGCCTGTGTAGCCCCGTAGCCGGCATAAGAGCGGTACGACAGCAGCGCCACCGACCGCGCGCAGGCCAGCCCCCGGCTACCGCCATCGGCACCTTGCTGCGCCTCGAATGTTGCATCGGCCTGCAGCGCCATCCGCTGCGATTCGTTGAAGGCCGTCGCCCAGGGGCTAATCCGTGCACTGCACGAAATCAAACACAGATGCCGCACCAGCGAGGGGTTTGAAATCGCCCATTCGACCGCCTGAAACCCGCCGCTCGAGCCGCCAATGAGCAGGTCGATGCGCCCGATACCGAGATGCTCCCGCAGCCGCTCGTGCGCGGCCACCATATCCCTTACGGAAAGCGGCGGAAAGCCGAGCAAATACGCCTTTCCGCCGACAGGATCAATCGACTGCGGCCCGGTCGAGCCATAACACGAGCCGAGGATATTGGCACATATAATATAATATTTTTCGGTATCGAAATACCGCCCCGCGCCCACCAGCGAGTCCCACCATTCTTCGGGGTTGGAATTGGCCGTGAGGGCATGACAAATCCATACAACCCTTTTACCGGCGGGCGTACCGGGGCTGGTGTGGTAAGTTATTTCGACCTCCGGCAGCGCCCCGCCGCTTTCGAGGGCGAACACCTTATTATATGTATAAACGTGTGGAATCACTGTTTTTTAAATCAAGGCCGCAAAGGTAAGAAAAATTTGCGGATTGACGGAAAGATGAAAATAAACGCAAAATGAAGACAAATTTACGTGATTGCGGGTTTTTTATATCTGTTAAGTTTGTATCTTTGCAGCGTTATTTTACGGTTAAAATATGTTGCGATAACGCTAACGCAAATACTGTAATCGCTTTGTAACAAAAATGTCGATTTTTTGTAAGAACATTATGCGACCTTTGCACTTCAAAAAAGCATTTTGAACGATAAAAAAAAGAAAATCGACTGCGGGTGACTGAATCGCCGTTTTTTGATTAAATTAGCAAGTTAATCAATAACACGATGTATCTGCCTGAAAGGCAGGGATACATGAAAGTAAAGAACTCCGTCGGGAGACGAAAAAGGAGATGAACAGTTGATGATAAGATGTGTGCAGAGGCTTGTAAGTAACGTAGGAAACAGTACTTTAAAAATGAAAATAAGGAGACGAAAAAGGAGATGAACAGGTGTGTTTTTCACGCAAAGCGAAAACATAACCGGCAAAAAATAAATTGGTTAGAAAAGCAGCAATGAAAAATAAAAAGAGCACGAAAAAAAAGCGCAAACAGGTAATAAAGTGATGACAGTCAATGAACGAATGAGCAGAAAAAGAAGGTTTGATTAACTTGCTAATTTAATCAAACGGCAAACAGAAAACAATGTACTAAACACTATAAATGAAAAAAACATGAGTAACAATACAAAATATAACCCCGGGCATCCCGATGCCCCCCCGCCAGTACCGGTATCGGGCAGGACAACTGTCAGGGCAGCAAAAAATGGCCAAAAAGACGTTCGTCTTTGGCGGAAAGACGCACCTTTTACCAAAAGTTGTACAACTTTTGCCGAAAGGTGCACAACTTTGCTTGAAAGGTGTACAACTTTTGCTGAAAGTTGTACAACTTTGCTTGAAAGTTGCACAACTTTGCTTGAAAGTTGAACAACTTTTACTGAAAGTTGTACACCTTTGCTTGAAAGTTGCACAACTTTTACTGAAAGTTGTACACCTTTGCTTGAAAGTTGTACAACTTTGCTTGAAAGTTGCACAACTTTGCTTGAAAGTTGCACAACTTTTACTGAAAGTTGTACAACTTTTACTGAAAGTTGCACAACTTTTACTGAAAGTTGCACAACTTTGCTTGAAAGTTGTACAACTTTTACTGAAAGTTGCACAACTTTTACTGAAAGTTGTACAACTTTGCTTGAAAGTTGTACAACTTTTGCCGAAAAGTGCACGCCTTTTCAGGATTTGATTATCCTAATAAATACGAATATGGCATCATTAATTAAATGTCATACAAACAATCAATATTTAATTTAAATTTTTTACATGAAAAAACTAAAATGGGTTCTCCTCTGTTTGCTGCTGCCTCTTGCGGGGATTGTGTCGGCACAGAGTGTTACCGTTCAAGGAACAGTAACTGACGCGAACGGCTCGCTCCCCGGTGTGAGCGTGGCTGTGAAAGGAACCGCCAACGTCGTACTTAGCGACGTTGACGGGAAGTACTCGATTGCCGTTACCGGCAGCGAGACTGTGCTGGTATTCTCCTACATGGGGTATGCGACACAGGAAATAGCCGTCGCCGGACGACGGACGATTGATGTTACGCTCGCAGAAAGCGCAAAATTTATGGACGAAGTCGTCGTAATCGGTTACGGGACGCAACGCAAGAGCGACCTGTCGATGGCGGTATCGACCGTGAAAATCGACAAGACGCTGAAAAGCCAGACGTCGAACCTCAATACGATGTTGCAGGGGCAAATCCCCGGCCTGACCATCCAGTCGTCCGGCGGTGACCCGCTGCGCGGGGCCACGGTAACCCTCCGCGGTCGCGGCTCGCGCGACTATGACGGCGTGCTGTGGGTAGTCGATGGCGTGCCGGGCGCTTCCTATGCCATCGAAGATGTGGAAAGCGTTACGGTACTTAAAGACGCGGCGTCGGCCGCCATCTACGGCGCGCAGGTAGGCGCCAGCGGGGTTATCATCATTACGACCAAAAAAGCGCAGGCGGGAAAAGCTAAAGTTGATGTCAACGTACAGCATGGCTTTAAAAACGTATGGCGCAAACCCGAAGTCGTAACCGCCGAACAGTACAACCAGCTGTGGCGCGATGCCCTCGATGCCACCACCTCGCCCACCGCCACGCTGCCTATGGTGGCCGACCCGGCACGCTATCCCTACGGTACGGTTACCCGTACCGACTGGGTTGATGAAGTGCTTCGTACAGGCCAGACACAACACTACGCGATATCGCTCTCCGGCGGCTCGGAATCGATTAAGGCGCTGGGTTCGTTCTCGTATGATCGCAACGAAGGGATTATGCTCAATACCTATTCCGAAAGCCTTAACGGAAAGGTGGAGGTGGACTTCCAGCCCACCAAATGGCTCCGCATTGCCGAACGCTTAGCCGTCAACCATTCGCGAGGGCTGGGCAATGTGTGGAACGAGTCGCACCAGGGCATCCTGCTCTATTCCGTGTTCTATCCCCGCTCTACCTCCCTCTACGAATATGCCGAAGACGGTACTACGCCGGTGCTGAACGAAAAAGGCGAACATGCCTTCAGCGGTACTATTCCCCAGTGGGCGGTCAACCAGGGCGTGTCGGGCTATGGTGAAATTCAAAACCCCGTTGCCCAGTTAAGCCGGATGAATGCCTACAACCCGTCGCTGTATTTGTTTTCGACCTCGACGCTGGAACTGAAACCGTTCGACGGCCTCACATTCCGCTCGGACTTTACGCGGGCTATAAACCCCGTTTACAGCACAAGCAACGGCTACAAGTCGCCGGAATACGGGCTGCCCAGCTACGACAACGGACGCTCGGCAGACGCCTCGTGGTACATCAAGAACTATTGGGAAAATATCCTCACTTACGTAAAAGCCATTGACGAGCATCATATCAGCGCCATGGCAGGCTATACCCAGCAGTATGAGAAATCTTCGAACTTCGGCGTTTACACCCGCGGATACGAAAAGGAAGACGAGCATTTTATGATTTTTCCGAATGCCCAAAACTGGGAATCCAAACCGGGGGAAGGCATTTGGGAATCCTGGATGTATTCCTATGTCGGACGTCTCGGCTATTCCTGGGCTGACCGCTACTTTCTAACGGCCAGCGTCCGCCACGACGTATCTTCCAAGTTGCATCCGAGCAACAACTCCGGTACATTCCCCGCCTTTTCGGGGTCGTGGAAAATATCGTCTGAAGAATTTTTCAACATCCCGGCCATCAACCTGCTCAAAGTGCGCGGCGGCTGGGGACAGGTAGGGAACGTAGGCTCCGTAAACCGCTATTCCTACAACGTGTCGATGGCGATGACCGGTCAGGTAGTCTTTGGCAAAGACATGTGGAACATGCAAAACGGCCTCTATCAGGGTTCGATTCCCAATCCCGACCTGACGTGGGAAACCTCCGAACAGACGTCGCTCGGCGTCGATGCCACCCTCTTCAATCATTCGCTCACGATTACCGTGGACTGGTACCGGAAGCTGACGAAAGACCTCATCGACGACATCAACCTGCCTCAAACCGCCGGTATTTCCACAATGCCTAAAGGCAACGTGGGCAAGGTGCTCAACACCGGTTTTGAATTTGCCGCCAACTACAATAAAAAAATCGGCGCCTTTAATTTGAACGTATATGGCAACCTCAGTACCGTACACAGCGAAGTGCTTGACCTCGGTACGCGCCTGGAATTTGCCCATGGCAACTCCGTAAACGGCGGCACGATGAAACCCCTCTTTTCGGAAGTCGGACAGGCCTGGTATTCCTACAAACTGATTAAAACCGACGGCATTTTCCAGACCCAAACGGAAATTGACAACTACGTGAAGAACGGCCAGAAAATTCAGCCCAACGCCGTCCCCGGCGACCTCAAGTTCGTCGATTATAACGACGACGGGATGATCTCCGACGAAGACCGCCAGTTTATGGGCAGCTACCTCCCGGAACTGACCTATTCGTTTGGCGCCAGCGGCGAATGGAAAGGGTTTGATTTCAGTTTCTTCTTCCAGGGCATCTCCGGCGTCAATATTTTCAACGGATTTAAGATGATGGGTATGAACGGACGCGGCGTAGGAAACTACATGCTTGCCTCGGCGCTCGATAACTGGACTTACGATCATCAATCGAAAAACCCGCGCATCACCCTCTTCGGAGACCCCAACAACAATTTCACCGCTCCTTCCGACTTTCTGCTCGAAGACGGCAGCTACCTCCGCCTGAAAAGCCTCACTATCGGCTATACCCTGCCCAAATCATTGCTGGCTAAAGCAGGCATTTCCGAGCTGGGACTGCGGATTTATGCCACCGGTGAGAACCTGCTTACCCTGACCGGATATACAGGGTTCGACCCCGAAGTAGGCAATATGGGACTCGACGTCGGAACCTATCCGATTGCCCGTACCTTCACATTTGGTCTTAATTTAAATTTTTAAACCATTAAAAATACTGTTATGAAAAAAATAACGATACTCCTTGCAATTTTATTCATCACGCTTTTTAATAGCGGATGCGAAGACGAACTGATGCCCTACGGGCCGGTTTCTTCGATGAACTTCTGGAAAACCGAAGCGGATGTGAACAGCGCGCTGTATGCCTTCGGCGAATACACCTTCTGGGAAGAAATGACAGGCCGCGGACACTTCTGGTATGAAAACTGCAGCGACAACATGATTACCGGTCGCGTCAACGCCAATGCCGACGCCTACAAAAACTTCACCATGACCGCCGGCACAGGCTACCTCTACGAACTTTGGCCGCGCGTATTCCAGTTAGTCGCCAAAACAAACGACGTCCTGCGTAACGTCCCCGAAATGACCGACATCTCGCCGGCGTTAAAAGACCGGGCTATTGCCGAAGCCCGCTTCTACAGGGCCTATGCCTACCTTTGGATTGCTCCGTGGTATGGCGACACCCGTAGCGGCGGTATTCCCATTATCACCGAAGACCTGACGATTTCCGAAATGGACCCGCCGCGTCCTGCGTCGGTACTGGAAAATTATGCCATGATTTTGGAAGACTTCCGCGCCGCTGCCGACGGACTGCCTTCGTTCTCGCAATTGCCCGATGCCGAATACGGACGCCCCTACAAAACCGTAGCATGGGCCTTTGCCGCACGCGCTGCGCTGTATGCCTCCCAGTGGGACGCGGCGTACCTTGATGTGGTCATCGAAATGTGCGACAAGGTAATCAACCTCACCGGCGCCGACAAACGGGAGCTGTACCCCGATTTCACCAAACTCTTCACCCGCGAAAACAACTTCTGCTCCGAGTACATCTTTTCCATGCTCGGCAACAGAATCAGCGGGCCGAAATTTCATGGTATGGGCTTTCAGAACGGCGGCTTCGGTCTTTTCAATACCTGGGGCTATTTCCAGCCTACGGCCGAACTGTACGAAGCCTACCCCGCCGGTGATGTGCGCCGCGACGCCACCATCCTCGTGCCGGGTCAGCACATCCAGTATATTGGAGCGGATATTCACTGGGCGGTGAATCCGGAAGGCATATCCAGCCCTACAGGGATGACGTTCCGAAAATTCATGTCGATTTTTGAAGCCGCCGACTGCATCGGCACAGTCGTTCGCCCCAGTGGTGACGACCAAAGCAACGAATTAGGCACATGTATCATGCGCTACGCCGACATCCTGCTGATGAAAGCCGAAGCCCTTATCTGGAAAAACGGCGAAGGCAACGCCACCGCCAAAGGATTGATCAACCAAATCCTTAAACGCGCCGGCTTACCCGAAAACAGCACGGCCACCAAAGCCGAACTGAAACTGCAGCGCCGCCTCGAGCTGGCTTATGAATTTATGCCCAGTCGTCATTTCGACCTCGTCCGCTGGGGCGATGCGCAGGCCATCTACGCACAGCCACAGCATGGATATGGACGGCCGGCGTCGGCTGCCGATTATGCCGATTTCAGCAAATGGCAAGCAAATAGGATAGAGGTATGGCAGGCGCGGACTTTCGACCCTGTGAAGAATCAGGTATTCCCCATCCCCTCCAACGCCATTAACTCGTCGGCAAACCTGAAACAAAACATAGGATATTAAAATTGATGAAAATTGATAAAAAAGATGAAAAAGATGAAAACAATACACACGTACATCAAAACCGCCTGCCTGCTGGCGTTGACAGTCCTGTTGGCAGCCTGTGAAAAAGATCCGTCGATGACCGACATCACTATCGACAGAACCTCGTTATCGTTACTGCTGGGCGACAATGCACAAATCACCGTGCAGCCCGTACCGGTGGATGCAAACGTCGATGTCCGCGAATTTGAATGGTCGTCGGACAACGAAGCCATCGCTACCGTAACCCGGTTCGGCATTGTTCACACCGTAGAAGAAGGCACCTGTAACATTACGGTCAAACACGGCTCGTTCTCCAAATCTGTGCCTGTAACAATAACCGACCCGGTAGTAGTCCCCGCCAAAAAGGGACACTGGAAATTTGAAGGCGCCGACCTCAGAACAGCAACTACCGGGCAAGCCTTAGTCTATGGAAAAGGCGGCGGAGCGGGTATCGAAGTCCCTACTGCCGACGCGAGCGGATTTACGTCCATCAACGGGCCTAAGGCCGACAACAAGGCCGTGCGTATAGCCAAAGGCTATTTCTTCCGCGCAGCGCACGGACTGACGGCACCCCAAGGCTATCCGGTAGTGCCCGAATACACCCTGATGTTCGACTTCCGAATACCGGCCACCGGCTCCTGGTACACGTTCTTCCAAACCGAGATGACCAATAGCAGCGACGGCGAAGTTTTTATTCGTCCTGCGGGCAATATCGGCGTGGGTTCCACCGGCTATTCCGAGGCAACGGTATCTCCCAATGAATGGCACCGCCTTGTCGTGTCCGGCAAATACGGCGACGGCGGATGGTATAATTACTATTTGGACGGCGCACTCGTCCACACTGCGGTAGTAGCCGACGAACGCTTCGGGCTGGATTTATCGTACATCTATCTGCTCGCCGACAACGACGGCGACGACGCTGATATTGACATATCCGAAATAGCAATCTGGCAGGAACCGCTCGATGCCCTTCAAGTGAAAAAACTGGAGCGGGCGGAAAGTAAACTCCGGTAAACACACCGGAAACAAATGACTCTGTTCTTTTTCTCGTATGAATGCAGCCGGTTTATTTTCCGGCTGCTTCGTTACGGGAAAGCAGGGAATGTTTTTGTACCTTTGCGAAAAATATGCATTAAAAATAATTGACAGATGCCGCTACTCGCTTGAACGGCGTAAGACAATAAACAAATAAAAATGAATAGCACGAAATATATGAAACGAGTATCTTACTTTTTAATAGGTTTTCTTTTAGCGTTTGCCGGTTGCACTTCGCAAGAGCGCCCGCAAGAATGGCTTGCCCGGCATGTTATTTTTATCGGGTTCGACGGCTGGGGCGCCTACAGTGTGGACAAAGCCGAGATGCCTCACGTGAAACAACTCATGGCACAGGGCGCTTACACTTTAAAGAAACGTTCCGTACTGCCGGCCTCGAGCGCGGTCAACTGGGCGTCGATGTTTATGGGTGCCGGGCCGGAAATACACGGCTTTACTACATGGAATTCCCAAACCCCCGATTTGCCATCGCGGGTACTCTCGCACTACGGCCTCTTCCCGACCGTCTTCGGATTGCTGCGCGACGCGCATCCCGAAGCGGAAATAGGCTATGAATACGAATGGGACGGGATGCAATATTTAGCCGAACTGCCGGCTATGAGCTTTGCCATGGAAGTGAAAAATTACAAAACCAACCAGGACACGACCTTCATTGTCGCCTGTGATTACATCCGCAAAGCCAAGCCGAACCTGTTCGCGCTCATCGTTGATGAGCCTGACCATGTCGGCCATGTCGATGGGCATGATACGCCCGAATATTATGCGGTATTGCAGATGTTAGACGGATATGTCGGCCAAATTATTGAAGCCGTCAAAGCCGCCGGCATTTACGATGAAACCATATTTATTCTTACCTCCGACCATGGCGGGCTTGGCAACGGGCACGAAGGCATCAGTATGCAGGAAATGGAAACGCCATTCATCATTGCGGGGAAGAACATAAAGGCGGGATGGAATTTTGACGACATCAGCATGATGCAGTTCGATGTAGCATCAACCATTGCCTACATTTTCCGGCTGGAGCAACCGCAGGTCTGGACAGGCCGGCCGGTGAAAGGCGTATTTACGGAATAACGGAATAATGCCTTTGCGTTTCGGCGGTTAAAAACAGACTCCTTTTGTGAACACAGCGGCGCAAAGAATAAAGCATAAACAACGAAACAGTTCATCAACTAAAAACAAATAACAATGAAACAGGTATTCACTATCATTCTTTTGTCGCTATGCGGCATGACGAGCGCACAGGCGCAAACACAAATTATAGCCCACCGCGGCTACTGGGACAAATTAGGCTCCGCCCAAAACTCTCTCTCCTCGCTGGAAAACGCCATTAAATTCGGCGCCTACGGGTCGGAATTAGACGTGTGGCTGACCAAAGACGGCGTCGTTGTTCTTAATCATGACGACAACTACCAGGGCGTCGTTATTCAAACCGCGACCTGTGAAGAGCTGTCGGCACTGCGGCTGGCCAATGACGAACCACTGCCCACACTGCAACAGTACATCGACCGGGCGAAAAAGCAAAGCTCGACGAAACTCATCGTCGAAATCAAAACACACGCTACGGCCGAACGGGATGCACAGGCCGCCCGCGAAACAGCACGGCTCATCGACGAAGGCGGCATTGCCGGAATGGTCGATTACATCTCGTTCAGCGAGCACGTCTGCAAGGAGCTGATACGCCTTAACCCCGCCCATCGCGTAGCGTACCTGAACGGCGAAAAGTCGCCGGCCGTGCTGAAAGCCGAAGGGTACTGGGGACTCGACTACGCATGGAGCGTACTGAAAGAACAGCACCCCGAATGGATCCGGGAAGCAAAGGCGCTGGGGCTAACCACCAACGTATGGACGGTAAACAATGTGGAACGGATGCAGTACTTCCTCTCGCAAGGCATCGACTACATCACGACCGACAATCCGCAACTGCTAAAGGGGCTACTCACAGTTAAGCATTAATAACTGGCCGGCGAAGCTGCCTTTCAGAGAGACCGAACCCATAACAAATTGTCACGGGTTGAGAGGCAAACCGGCAAAAACACTCCGGCGCGTAACCCTCGACCGCCGGTATGGTTATATAAAACAGTTATTTATTCGATATAAAACGGCTATTTATTAAAATCTATTATGAACTTGATTCAACATCCTCCGGCGCCCCCGACGAAAGCTTTTTCTCTGCCCGAAGAAAGAGTCGGGGGGCGGGGTCGATCGTTCCCGCATCGCCGGCAACCGCGGTTGTGGCGACGCAGCAGATCATGGGCGCTGCTTGCGCTGATGCTGCCGATAACGGCGCTCCGGCTCACCGCGCAGGACATCCGCATCCATTCGCATAACGACTACCTGCAAACCGTGCCTTTCTATCAAGCCTACGCCCAGCAGGCAGCCTCGATAGAAGCTGACGTCTATGACGTCGGTAAGCCCGATACGCTGCTGGTCGCCCACCAGCCCCTCGCGCTCTTTACCGCACCCACGCTCGAAGAAGCCTACATCCGGCCGCTGGCCGCCCTCTTCAAACAGCACGGCGGCAGAGCTTGGCGCGGCTCCGACAAAATACTCACCCTGATGATCGAACTCAAAACACCGCCGGCGCCTACCCTCGACAAGGTCATCGCCCTGCTGGAGCGCTACCCCGATGTGTTCGACACCACGGCGAACCCCTACGCCGTGCGGGTAGTAATTACCGGAAACACTCCACCGGCCGACGACTTCGGGAAATACCCCTCTGTCGTTTCGTTCGACGGCACGCATACCGGTTATACACCGGCACAGCTGGCACGCATCGCCATGATAAGCCTCGACTTCAGTGCATACTCCCGCTGGAACGGCAAAGGCAGCATCGTCAGCCGGGAACTCGAGCCGATGACGGCCGCCATCGACCGCGTACACGCCCTCGGCAAGCCCGTCCGGTTCTGGGGAACGCCCGACGGCATCACCGCATGGAATACGTTCTACATGCTTGGCGTCGATTACATCAACACCGACCGCATCGAAGCCTGCGCCGCTTACTTCCGCAATTTTCACAAGAAGAATTACATGATAACGGCAAGCGGAGAAAGGCCGGCGGAAAACGGCCATGCCGGCGATGATGTCGCCCGCGCCAGCCGACTCGATAAAGCTACCGCCGGCTTCCATGGCTTCCGCCACAAAGATTTGTCGCTGACGGAAGGCATCAGCGTCTATCAACCGACCGGCCGCAACGACGGCGCACAGACGACCATAAAGAACATTATCTTCCTGATCGGCGACGGCATGGGACTGGTGCAGGCGTGCGCTGCCGACGCGGTAAACCGCGGACTGTCGTTCCTGCAACTGAAGCACATCGGCCTCCAGCGAACCCACTCCGAAGACGCCTTTACCACCGACTCGGCTGGCGCCGGAAGCAGCTTGGCATCGGGGCAAAAAAACAAAAACCGGCACATCTGCATGAGCCAATCGGGAGAAACGTACCCGTCGCTCACCGACGTCTTCCATGACAACGGCTATGCCTGCGGCGTAGTAACACTGGGCGACCTGGCCGACGCCACCCCCGCCGCCTTCTACGGACATGCACGCGACAGAGACAGCTCCGACCAGCTGACGGCCTGCCTCCTCGACGGCAAGCTCACTCTCCTCGCCGGCAGCGGAATGAAAAACATAGTGCAGCGCAACGACGGTATCGACCTCTCGAATGCCCTCACCACAAAAGCAAATTACTCCATCCTTACATCAATCGACGGGATAAACCGCTCGCCCGGGAAAGTCATCTGCGTGGACGAACGAATGGACAGGGCTGCTACCCAGTCAACACTGCCCCTGCTGGCCGACGCCACCCGCGAAGCCATCCGGAAACTCTCATCCGAAAACCCCAAGGGCTTCTTCCTGATGGTCGAAGGTGCCAAAATCGACTATGCCGGCCATGCCAACTCCCTGCCCGGATCGGTACTCGAAACGCTGAGCTTCGATATGGCCGTAGCCGAAGCCCTGAAGTTCGCCGACAGCAACGGCGAAACACTCGTTATCGTCACCGGCGACCACGAAACCGGCGGCCTCACATTAGTCGATGGCAACTGCACCGCAGGCCTTATCACCGCGCAATACATGACCGACGACCACACGCCCGTCATGCTCCCCGTATATAGCTACGGTCCCCATGCCGGCAGGTTCACCGGTGTGTACGAGAACACGCAGTTCTTTCATGTTATAAAAGAGATTATGAAAATGAACAATGAATCACATTAGCCCATTAGCCCATTAACATATTAATACATTAGCACCATGAAACACATTATCATCATCATCATCATCGCCGCAGGCATGGCCGCCTGCCAACCGGCAACCAACGACATCCGCCTGAAGTACCGCGACGACGGCACCTTCAAGGTAGCCCAGTTCACCGACCTGCACTTCGTGGACGGCTCGCCCAACAGCACCAGAACCGAAGCCACTATCAAGTATGTGCTGGAAACCGAACGCCCCGACGTCGCCATCCTCACCGGCGACCAGGTCATCGACCGCCCGTCGGCAAACGTATGGCCTGCCATTGCGCGGCTGTTTGAAGAAGCCCGCACGCCCTTTGCCGTAGTCTTCGGCAACCATGACGCGGAAACCATCACCCGGGACAGCGTCTTCGACATCCTTCTCCGCTCGCCCTGCTTTATCGGCCAACGAGGCCCCGAAGACATCCACGGCGTGGGCAACTACATCCTTGAAGTCCGCAGTCCGACGTCAGGTAACGTCGCCGCGCTCCTCTACTGTTTCGACTCCAACGACTACACCCGGAACGACCGCCTCGGCTACTACGACTGGATACACTACGACCAGATTGCCTGGTACCGGCAGCAAAGCGCCCGCTATACGCACGCCAACGGCAACCGCCCCCTGCCCGCCCTGGCATTCTTTCACATCCCCTTGCAGGAATACGCCAACGTAGCCGGCAAGGAAGCCACCGTCGGTACGGTGGGCGAAGGCGTTTTCCCGGGAGAAATCAACTCGGGGATGTTCGCCTCCTTCGTGGACATGCAGGACGTAAAGGGCGTATTCGTCGGCCACGACCATGACAATGACTATATCGGCATTACCTTCGGCATCGCCCTTGCCTTCGGGCGCGTAACCGGTACCGACGCCTACGGCAAACTGGAACGCGGCGCCCGCATCATCGAACTGTACGAAGACATGCCCGACAGCTTCACCACCTGGATCCGTACCCCTTCGGGCGTAGAACACAAATACTATTACCCTTCGGGAATAACCGACGACCAGGAAAAGAACAGCGCCTACCTGCCCGCGCAGCCGGTGAATCCCGCAGCAAACGGCGTGACCTATACCTACTGCGAAGGCAACTTCCAATCGACCGACGAAATCACCGCGGCACCGGCGCTCAAAACAGGCACGCTGCCCAACTTCTCCATCGCCGAAACCAACGCCGAAGACAGTTTTGCGTATGCCTTTCGTACTTGGATTAAAATCCCCGAACGGGGCATTTACCGCTTCTACACGTATTCCGACGACGGCAGCCGGCTGCTCATCGACGGCCAACCGGTAGTGAACAACGACGGCTCGCACAGCAAACAGTATGCTTACGGAACAGTCGCCTTAGACGCGGGTTTTCACGACTTGCATCTCCTGTATTTCGAGGATTACATGGAACATACGCTGGAAGCAGGATTCCTCAGCAAAAGCATCCCCGAAACCCCAATCCCCGACTCTTTATTATACTTACCCGAATAAAAACCCTCCACGTCTCTGCGCCGCTGCGTCTCTGCGTTTAAAAAGTTTGTGAACGCAGAGACGCGGAAACGCAGAGACGCAGAGAAAACACACACAACAATGAAAAAAACACATTACTTCATTTCTATCTTGCTGCTGGCCGGCCTGTGCGCCTGCACCAATCAGCAGCCGGCGACATTCAAGGTGATGACCTTTAATGTTCGTTACGACAACCCCGACGACAGCCTCAACAGCTGGCCGTACCGCAAAGACGCGGCCGCCGAAATCATCCGCGAGTACGATGTCGATGTGCTGGGCACGCAGGAAGTCCTGCACCATCAGCTAAACGACCTGAAAGACCGCCTGCCGGGCTATGACGCTATCGGCGTCGGGCGTGCCGACGGCAAGGAAGCCGGCGAATACAGCGCCATCTTCTACAAGCAGGACAAATTCGACGAAGAGCTTTCGGGCTGGTTCTGGCTGAGCGAAACACCCGAAGTCGCCGGCTCAAAAGGCTGGGACGCCGCCTGCGAACGCATAGCCACGTGGGCGGTATTGAAAGAAAAGCACAGCCACAAGCGCCTTTTCTTTATCAATACCCATCTGGATCACGTCGGACAGACAGCCCGTCGCGAAGGCGCGAAGCTCCTGCTCGACCGCGTCGCGGCGCTGAGCGACGGCCTGCCCGTAGTCATCACCGGAGACTTCAACGCCTCGCCCGAATCGGACGTCATCCAGCAAGTCCTGACCGGCGGCATCTTCTTCGACACGCGCCTGCTTGCCACGCCGGCACCGGAAATAAACGGCACCTTCCACGGCTTTGGCGCAATCCCCGTCGAACGAAGACCAATAATCGACTACATATTTGTAACCGGCCACGTGGCCGTGAATGCGTACACCGTTGTACCGGAGAAACGGGAAGCGGTTTACCTCTCCGACCACAGGCCGGTGTACGTGGAAATAGAAATACAATAACCCCTCTGCGTCTTTGCGCCTCCGCGTTTATGAACGCAGAGACGCAGAGAAAAAACAACAACTATGAAAAAGATACTGCTACTCCTCCTTTGGTTGCCCGCCACGGTTTTCGCTCAGGAAACAACAACAAAATACAACCTCCCCTACAAGAACACCTACGTCAAAGAACCGCTGGTTACGGAAAACGAATACCGGCTGGCCAAGCCCGTCAGGCTTGAGCCGAAAAGCTTCGCCGAAGCCCGTACGATACTCCCCAGCCCCGTATGGGAAGGCCACCCGAAAGAAATCGAAATGTACTGGAAAGCATGGGAAATCGCAGTAGGCAATATCCGGCAGGTACAGGAGGGTTCGGGGTTCGTATCGCCCTACCTCGATGTAGCCTACAACGGCAACATCTTTATGTGGGATCTCTCGTTTATGATGATGTTCGCCCGCTACGGCTACCGGTATTTCCCATTCCAGCATTCGCTGGATAACTTTTATGCCCGGCAACACCCCGACGGCTTCATCTGCCGTGAAATCAAAGCCGACGGCGCCGACTGCTTCGAACGCTACGACCCCGTAAGCACCGGCCCCAACCTGCTGCCATGGGCGGAAATGACCTATTATAAGCAATACGGCGACATCGACCGCCTCCACAAGGTATTCCCCGTCCTCTGTGCATACTACAAATGGCTTAAACTGAACCGCACCTGGCCTGACGGAACCTACTGGTCGAGCGGCTGGGGCACGGGCATGGACAACATGCCCCGCGTGCCGGCAAAATACAACCCGATATACAGCCACGGACACATGGTATGGCTCGACGCCTGCCTGCAACAGCTTTTCACCGCTCATATCCTGCTCGAAATGGGATTCTATACCGAACGATGGCAGGAGATAGAAGAGTTCGAAGACGAAATCAAGCTCCTCTCGAACTACATCCGCGAACATCTCTGGGACGACCAAACCGGCTTCCTCTACGACCGCTACGCCGACGGCAGCCTCTGCACCACCAAAGGCATCGGCGCCTACTGGGCGCTCCTGACCGACGCGCTCGACAGCACACAGCTGAACAAAATGGTACGGGAACTCGAAAACCCCGCCACCTTCAACCGCCCGCACCGCATCCCCTCGCTCTCGGCCGACCACCCGAAGTACAACGCCCGCGGCCGCTACTGGCAGGGCGGCGTATGGCCGGGTACCAACTATATGGTGATAACCGGGCTGGCTGCGAAAGGCTACGCGGAACAGGCCGGAGAAATAGCCGCCAACCATTATCGGCAAGTGCTGGAAGTGTATAAGAACACCGGCACCTTCTGGGAATACTACGCCCCCGAAGCGGCCGAACCCGGCTTCCTCGCACGCAAAGACTTCGTCGGATGGACAGGCCTGCCGCCCATTGCCGTATTTATCGAATACATCCTGGGCTTCCGTTCCGACTACGCCGGCAATACCATCACTTGGAATATTACACACCGGGAAGCACACGGCATCGAACGCTACCCCTTCGGCCCCGAAGGACTCATTACCATGCACGTAAACAAAAGAAACAGCACTGACGACAAGCCTTCCGTTACGGTGGACTCAAACGTGCCGTTTGAACTCACCGTGCAGTGGGGTAAAGGAAAAAGTAAAACAATAAAGATTGAATCAGGTAACCGGATATATTCATTATGAGAATAGGCGTAGATTTGGGAGGAACAAACATCAGAGCGGGCATTATCGACCGCAATGCAATCATTAAAAAATTGAGCGAGCCATGCAAGGCCGAAATGCCGGAGCAAGCCGTACTGGGACAGTTAAAAGAAATAATTTCAGCGTTGATGCCTCCCGGCGTAGAAAGCATTGGTATCGGCGTGCCGTCGGTGGTTGATGCCGAAAGGGGAATTGTTTACAACGTAGCCAACATTCCCTCATGGAAAGAAATTCCCCTGAAAAGCATCCTCGAAGAGGCATTCCAGATCCCGGTAATGGTCAACAACGACTGCAACTGCTTTGCCCTGGGCGAATACCATTTCGGCCTGCACCGGCAATACCGGAACATCGTCTGCATTACGCTGGGCACGGGTGTCGGAGCCGGTATTATTATCGACGGCAAACTGTATGCCGGCAACAACACCGGCGCCGGCGAAATCGGCTCCCTCCCCTACCTCCGGCACGATTACGAATACTATTGCAGCAGCCGGTTTTTTCTCCACGAGCACGGCATCACCGGCAAGGACGCCTACGAACGCACCTGCGCAGGCGACCGCAGCCTCCTGCCCCTCTGGAATGAAATAGGCAACCACCTCGGCGCCCTGATGAAAGCCATCCTCTATACCTACGACCCGGAAGCCATTGTCATGGGAGGAAGTATCTCCAACGCATTCCGATTCTTCTCTGCCAAAATGTACGAAAGCCTGCAATCGTTCCCTTACCCCGCCACCATCGAGCGAATCAAAATTATGGTATCGAAAGACGAAGACAGCGCGTTGCTGGGCGCCGCAGCGCTTTGAGAAGCGCCAATACCAAACCTCATTAATTCGTAATTCGTATCCGCCGCAGGCAGGATTTTAACGCCGTTAGGAAGCTTCCTAATTGGGGTAGAAACGTCCCTGATACCGTTAGGGATTATGGAGATGTACCCATTGTCGTAATTCGTAATTCGTAATTCGTAATTAAAATCGTACCTTTGACCGTCAAAAATCAAATAATACGACATGAAAACAGTTATTCTTTGCGGCGGGTACGGTACGCGTATCCGCGATGTGGCGGAAAATATTCCAAAGCCAATGGCGCCTGTTGGCGGGTACCCTATCCTGTGGCACATTATGAAATATTATGCCGCATTCGGTTACGACGAGTTTGTGCTATGCCTCGGCTACAAGAGCGAGGCTATTAAGGATTTTTTCTTTAATTATGAAACGCATGCCAGCGATTTTACCTTGAAGCTGGGAAAAAAAAACAGCCTCGTGCGCCATAATTCGCACAGCGAAGAGGGCTGGACAATTACGATGGCCGAAACCGGCCTGAATGCCATGACCGGCGCGAGGGTAAAACGGATTGAAAAATATATCGGCCACGACGACTGCTTTATGCTCACCTACGGCGACGGCGTGGGCGATGTGGACATCGCGCGGTTGGTCGCGTTTCATAAATCGCATGGCAAAACGGCAACGCTCACGGGTGTCTATCCGCCGGGGCGTTTTGGCGAACTGGTAATAACCGGAGCCGGGGCGGTCGTCGGCTTTAACGAAAAACCGCAAGTGAGCGGCGGGCGCATCAATGGCGGCTTTTTTGTATTCAACCGCACGTTTTTCGAGTACCTCAGCGACGACGAAAGCCTTGTCCTCGAACAGGAACCCATGCAGCGCCTTGTGGCCGACGGCCAGCTGATGGTCTTTGAACATGACGGCTTCTGGCAGCCGATGGACACGTCGCGCGAATACAATCTTCTGAATCAATTATACGCAACAAGTAAAGCGCCATGGGTGATCTGGTAAAAAATACGGTATTCGGCAACGTCTATGCCGGAAAAAAAGTGCTGGTAACGGGTAATACCGGCTTCAAAGGAAGCTGGCTGACGACGTGGCTGCTGGAGCTGGGCGCCGAGGTGTACGGCCTTTCCCTCGACGTGCCGACGCAGCCCGCGCTGTTCGATGTCCTCGGGCTGCGCCGCCGCATCACGCACAGCGAGGCCGACGTGCGCGATACCGGCGCGGTACGGCGCATTGTCGCCGGTGTGCAGCCCGATTTTGTGTTCCACCTGGCGGCGCAACCCATTGTGTCGCGCTCGTATGAAATGCCGGTGGAAACGGTTACGACCAACGTTGTCGGCACGGCCAACGTGCTCGACGCCCTGCGCGTGCAGAACCGGCCATGCACGGCAGTTATCATCACCAGCGACAAATGCTACGACAATGTCGAATGGCCGTGGGGCTACCGTGAAACCGACGCCCTGGGCGGGAAGGATGTGTACAGCGGCTCGAAAGGCGCGGCGGAGTTAGTCTGCAAATCGTATTATCATTCCTTTTTTTCAAAAGACGACTCGCCCGTGCGCATGGCCACTGCCCGCGCCGGTAATGTCGTCGGCGGCGGCGACTGGGCGCGCGACCGCATCGTGCCCGACTGTATGCGTGCGTGGAGCGAAGGGCGAACCGTAGAAATCCGCAGCCCGCAGGCGACGCGGCCATGGCAGCACGTGCTCGAACCGCTCTCCGGCTACCTGCTATTAGGGCAGGCGCTGTACGACGACGCCCGCCTGAACGGCGAACGGTTTAATTTCGGCCCTAAAGCCGAACACAGCCATACCGTCCGCGAGTTGCTCGAAGCCCTGAGCCGGCACTGGCGCTCCGGCGCCCCCGACCCCGCTTATGCAATCACCGGCAATATCCCCTTCCACGAAGCGGGACTGCTGAAACTGAACTGCGACAAAGCCCTCGCACGCCTCCGCTGGACGCCCGTACTCGACTACAACGCGCTGATTGCCTTCACCGGCGAATGGTATTACGCATTCTATCACGCTCCCGAAAAGAGCGCCGAAAGCGGGTTCGCCCTCACCGTGGCGCAAATCAAAACCTACGAACAGCTTGCTATCAAACAAAAACAACTATGGATACAAGAACAATAGACGGAGTCATCCTTACCCCCTTGCGGCAGATTCGGCACCCACAGGGCGATGTGTTCCACGGTATGAAAAAAAGCGATGCCGGCTTTGCAGGCTTTGGCGAAGCCTATTTCTCGACCGTCGGCAAGGGCGACATTAAGGCATGGAAAAAGCATCGGGAGATGACGCTGAATATAATCGTGCCGACAGGTAAAATCCGGTTCGTTCTCTTCGACGATCGCAGCACCAGCCCCACCAAAGGCTGCATGAACGAATTTATACTGTCGATAGACAATTACCAGCGCCTTACCGTGCCGCCGCAGGTATGGATGGCATTTCAGGGATTGGACGACGACAACCGCCTGCTCAACATCGCCAGCATGGAACACGCACCCGACGAAATGGAGCGCCTGCCGATTGCCGACATCCCCTACCATTGGTCATGATGAAAGTACTGCTCACCGGCGCAAACGGGTACATCGGCGCACAGATAGGCCGCTACCTCTCGCAGCAGGGCTACCGCCTGAGCGGCCTCTGCTATCCGCATATCCCCGACGACGAACACTGGCGGCAGGGGTTTGAAAACCTCTTCGTCTGTGATGTGCGCGACACCGACACCTTAAAGAAAATAGCCGAACGGCGGTATGATGCAATCGTTCACCTCGTCTCGCTCGACCATCATCAGTCGAACGGCGAACCGGCGCTGGTAACGTCAATCAATGTAACGCCGACATGGACGCTGCTCGATGTCTTTTCCCGACAGGGATTGAAAAAATTCCTTTACTTCTCAACCATCCATGTATATGGTCCGGCGCTGAGCGGCACGGTTACCGAAACGCATCCGCTCTGCTGCGCCTCCCCTTACGCCCTGACACACTACCTTAGCGAAACCGTTTGCCGCTACTTCGGCGACCACAGCGGCGTCGCCTGCTCTGTCGCCAGGCTGTCGAACAGCTACGGCGCTCCGGTATTTCCCGACAACAACTGCTGGTGGTTAGTAGTAAACGACCTCTGCCGGAGTATGGTCGATGACGGAAAAATGGTATTGAAATCCGATGGCTCGCCCCTGCGCGACTTTATCCACGGCCACGACGTATGCCGCGCCGTGCAAACGCTGCTGGAAAAAGGAGCGAATAACGAAGTGTATCACATCAGCTCCGGCATTACGCATTCGATTTTAGAACTGGCAGAAAAAATACGGGCAACCGCCCCCCAAAGCCCGCCGGTTACCGCCGCCGCCCCCTTAACCGACAGGGCGCCGGCACGCTATACTATCGACAACAGCAAACTCCGCGCCTTGGGCTTTGTGCCGGAATACAGCCTTGAGCGGGGCATTGCGGAACTCTGTCAGGCCCTGCGTAAGGCCAAAACCCCGCCCGCAAGCCGCCCCGAATAACCGCCAAAATACAGCCAAAGCATGGGAATAGTCATCCGCCAGAGCATCAAAGGAACGGTTATAACCTATATCGGAGCATTTATCGGTTTTATCACCACGATGTTCGTAGTTACCCGCTTCCTTAAGCCGGAAGACATCGGCCTGACCAAAGTCATCCTCGAAGCCGGGATGATGTTCGCCACCCTGGCACAATTAGGCACTTCGGCGTCGGCGATGCGGTTCTTTCCGTATTTCAAAAATGAAAAAACAAAACACAACGGCTTCTTCTTCTATTTGCTGGTATTGCCGCTTATCGGATGCCTGATTTTCATCCCCCTGTACCTGCTCCTGCGGCAACCGGTTACCCTCTTTTTCGCAGAAAAATCAGCCCTCTTTATTTCGTACTATTACTGGATTGTCCCGCTGATTTTCTTTATCGTATATGTAGCCGTATTCGAAACCTACTCCAATATCAACATGCGGATAGCCATGCCCAAGCTGAACCGCGAAGTCATCGTCCGCCTGCTGTTAATGGCCGTGTACCTGCTCTACGGAAACCACATTATCTCGCGCGACGGGTTAGTCGCCGGCGTCGTTATTACTTACGGCCTGGCGCTGCTGGTACTGCTGGCATACATCTATAAAACATCGGTTACTTCCTTGCGACACAACCCCTCGTTCGTCTCAAAACCCCTGCGCAAAGACATTGCCCGATACACCGCGTTTTTAATTATCGGCGCTTTGGGCGGCACTATCCTCAACCGGCTCGACCTCTTTATGATTAGCTCACAATTAGGCTTAAGCCATGCCGGCATATTTTCCATCGCGTTCTACATGGCCGCCATTATCGACATCCCCTCGCGGTCGATAACATCCATCTCTTCTCCGTTAGCCGCCAACGCCCTGAAAGAAGCTGATTTTGAAACCGCCAACGCCCTCTATAAAAAAGTATCCCTCCACCAGCTAATGATTGGCGGATTGATTTTCATTTTCGTATGGACGAACATCGACAACATCTTCGCCATCATCCCCAATGGCGCCGTTTACGCGGAAGGAAAATGGGTCGTTTTCTTTATCGGAATCGCGAAACTGATTGAAATTACCCTGGGCTTTGGCGGCATCCTTATCAGTTTCTCCAGATACTACTATTGGAGCCTGTATTTCACCTTCTTTATCATCGCGATAGGCGTCCTCACCAATGCATTCTTCATCCCGCTCTTCGGCATTGCCGGCGCCGCCATTGCCACCACCATCAGTTGCCTGCTCTCGTACGGCGCCCAGCAATGGATTGTCCTCAAAAAAGTAAAAGGCAACCCCTATTCGCTGGGAACGTTGAAGTTGATACTTATTTTCCTCCTTTTAATCGGCCTGAACGCTTTTTGGTTTACCCTGGCCAACCCGTGGCTTGACGGCTTCTGCCGGACACTGTTTTTAGCCCTCGCCGGCGCCGCATTATTATACATCGCCAAGGTTTCCGACGATGTGCAACGGACGCTGAAAGTAATCGCCGTAAAATTAAAAATCCGGCGTAAAATGTAACATCCCGTTCAGGACAGGATAAGTATCGGTGTCTGTTCGGGATTTTCAAATGCCGAAAAGTTGCGCAACTTTGCTCTGAAGTTGCGCAACTTTGCTCTGAAGTTGCGCAACTTTGCTCCGAAGTTGCGCAACTTTGCTCCGAAGTTGCGCAACTTTGCTCCGAAGTTGCGCAACTTTGCTCTGAAGTTGCGCAACTTTGCTCCGAAGTTGCGCATTGTTGCGCAACTTTTTTCCCAAAGCGGTACACTTTTTTTTGCAGGTTCAAAAAAAGCGCTACCTTTGCATTAACAATTTTATTAAATATTTTTATTAAACCAACTAATTAAACACAAATAACCCATTTAAAATCATTGATTATGGATAAGAAAAAAGACACCGTTAAGGCCGACGTCAGAGCGCAAATTCTGCAAGCGGCCGAAGAAGAATTTCTGGCGGTCGGCTACGACGGCGCCCGAACCACCGCTATCGCTCGGCGCGCCGGCGTTACCTCGGCGATGCTCCATTATTATTTTCAAACGAAACGGCAGCTCTTCGAGATGGTCTTCCGGCAAAAAGCAGGGATGTTCTTCGGCTCGTTCGTCAATATCATGGAAGAGCCAATGCCGTTTATCGAGAAAATCAAATTCTTTATCGACACGCACTGGCGGATACTGCAGCTCAATCCGGGTATTCCCCTTTTTATCATCAACGAGGTACGCAAAAATCCCGACCTGTTAAAAAATGCCGTCCTCGAAGACAACAACGCCGGCGGCAACCCCTTTAATCGCTTCTTCAAAGCATTCGAAAAAGAAATGCACGCCGCTATTCGGGCGCACATTGTGCGTCCGGTAGAACCCGTCGAAGTGCTGATGATGATTCTGTCGTTAAACATTTTTCCCTTCGTTGTGCAACCCGTACTTATCGCCGCCGGCGTCATATCCGAGAGTCATTCCCGGCGGATAATAAAAAACCGCAGCCAGCATGTCATCGAATTAGTGCTGAACGCGATTCTTGAGCCGGAGCAACCCTCATAAATTGATATTGACTATGAAAAAACACCTGCTCCTGCTCGCCTGCGGGCTTATCATAGAGGTCGCGCATGCGGCCGATACGCTCACGCTCTCACGCTGTTGGGAGCTGTTCGAGGCCGCCGGCCCCCTGAGCGCCAACACGCTGTTAATCGACGAGTCCCTGCGGTTAAAGCTCGCGGCGTTGACTGCCCGCTACTATCCCCGCCTTGCCGTTACGGCGCAGGCGTCGTACCAGTCCGATGTTACGTCGATCGACCTCTCCGCCGCGCCCTTCCCCCTCGCAATCGACATGCCGACGAACGACCAGTATAAAGTCGCCCTCGATATTGAGCAAATTCTCTACGATGCCGGTCAAACCGCGCACAGCAAGCGCCTTGAGCGCCTCAACAGCCGCGAGGCCGCGCTCCGGCTACAGGCCGACCGGCAAGGGGTGAAGCGGCAAATCGCCCAAATTTATTTTGCCGGACTGATATACCAGGCACAGCGCCAAATTATCGCGCTCCAAATAGCGACCCTTGCGGAAAATATCCGCAAAGCCACGTCGGCCGTAACAAACGGAGCGCTGCAACCCCGCGATTTACACCTCTTGCAGGTCGAAAAACTGCGTGCCGAGCAGCAGCTCGCCGAAGCCGGAGAACTGTTTGCGGCCTGTTTGCAGATGCTCGCATCGCTTACGCGGATGGCGTTTGCCGAGGCTCCTGTGCTTGTGGCGCCCGTGCCGCCGCCGGCGCCCGATACGGAAATTGTCAGCCGCCGCCCCGAATTGGCCGCCTTCGACATACAGCAGGAGCGCCTGCTGGCGACCGGCGACCTGCTCGAGTCGGAGCTTCTGCCCCGCGTCGCCCTCTTTGGCCAGGCCGGCTATGGACGCCCCGCGCTGAATATGCTCTCGCCCGGCTTCGACCCCTATTACATCGCCGGGGTCCGCCTCTCGTGGACGCCATGGAATTGGGGACAGACACAAAAAGAACGCAGTATCCGCAAAACGCAGGCGCGAATGGCCGCCAACCACAAAGCCGCCTTCGACGACCAGCTCCAAACACAGGCCGCCGACGCCCGGCACGCGCTTCAAGCCGCCCGCAGCGCCGTGCAACACGATGCGCAAATCATCGCCCTGCGCGAACGCATCACGGCCGAAAGCGCGTCGCAACTCGCCAACGGCGTCCTCACTGCCAGCGACTACATCGCCGACCTCAACGCCCAAACTATCGCCCGAATCAACCATGAAATTCATCGGATTAAAATGATAAAGGCGCAAATCGACCTTTCTTTAATTATGAATTATGAATTATGAATTAAACAAATCAACAGCCATGAAACACATCATTCCATTAATCACGCTTCTTACACTCGCCTCGTGCGGGAGCGGCGAAACCGCGTCCGACGCCAGTGGCAACTTTGAAACAACCGAAGTCATCGTCTTCGCACAGGCCTCCGGCCAGCTCCTCGAACTGCACGCCGACGAAGGCGCCACGCTCGCTGCCGGCGATCGGGCCGGGCTGATAGATACTACCGACGGCTATCTGCAAAAACAAATCCTCCTCGCGCAGCGGGCGTCGATAGCCGCGCAGGCTCCTGTCCTGGCCGCACAGTTGGAGGTGCAGCGTCAGCAACTCCGCAATATCGAAACCGACGCCGCCCGCCTCCAAAACCTTTACCGCGACAACGCCGCCACCCAAAAGCAACTCGACGATGTGGCCGGCGCCGTCGCAATCGCTAAACGCCAGATGGCCGTTACCGCATCCCAGCGCGACGCCCTCGATAGCCAGCTGGCAACCGTCGATAGCCAAATCGCGCAAATCGACCATAACATCACCAAATGCCGCATCACAAACCCCCTTGCCGGCACCGTGCTCGTCAAATATGCCGAAGCCGGCGAGCTGGTCGCCCCCGGAAAACCACTCTACAAAATCGGAGACCTCTCGCGGATGATACTAACCGTATATGTTTCCGAAAAGCAGCTCTCGGCCATCGGCATTGGCCGGCCTGCCGAAGCCCTCTTCGACGCCCCTGCGGGCGACAGTCTCCGGCGTCGCTCCGGCATTGTGAGCTGGATTTCCGACAAGGCCGAGTTTACGCCCAAAATCATTCAAACCCGCGACGAGCGCGTTAATCTTGTCTATGCCGTTAAGATTGCCGTTCCCAACCCCGACGGCGCATTGAAGATAGGCATGCCCGGAGAAGCCCTGTTCCATTGAATTACGAATTACGAATTACGAATTACGAACGACGACACATGATAGCAGTAACGAATATCTCGAAACGCTACGGCGCCGTGCAGGCCTTGAGCGATGTCCGTTTTTCCGTTGACCGGGGCGAGCTCTTCGGGCTGATTGGCCCCGACGGCGCGGGCAAAACGTCCCTGCTCCGTATCCTGGCCACGCTTCTGTTGCCCGATGCCGGAGAGGCCACCATCGACGGCCTCAACACCGTGGCCGATTACCGCGCCGTGCGCCGGCGCATCGGGTATATGCCCGGCCGCTTCTCCCTCTACCGCGACCTGACCGTCGAAGAAAACCTCCGGTTCTTTGCCTCCATCTTCGGCACTACTGTCCGCGAAAACGAAGCCTTTATACGTCCTATCTTCGCGCCCCTCGAACCCTTCCGCCGCCGCCGCGCCGGCGCCCTCTCCGGCGGCATGAAGCAGAAACTCGCTTTAAGCTGCGCCCTTATCCACCGCCCCGACGCCCTGCTCCTCGACGAGCCGACCACCGGCGTCGATGCGCTCTCGCGCAAAGAATTTTGGGAGATGCTGCACGAACTCAAACAGCACGGCATCGCCATCCTCGTATCAACACCTTACATGGACGAGGCCTCCCGCTGCGACCGCGTCGCCCTTATCCGCCGCGGCCAGACCGGTCAAATCGACACCCCGCAGCAGGTCGTCGCCCAATTCCCCCACCGCCTCTTTGCCGTCCGTACCGACAACGCCTACCGCCTTGCGTGCGACCTCCCCAGCTGGCCTACCCTCCACGCCGCCTACCCTTTCGGCGCCTGCTTCCACGTTATCGACAGGCGTCCCCACATCGACATCTCCGCCGAACTCACCGCCTTCCTCCACCAGCGCGGGCATTCCGCCGTCGAATGCCTGCCCGCCACCCCCACCATGGAAGACTGCTTCATGGAATGGATGAAAAGGGATGAAAGTGAATGAAAAGATGCAAATAGATACATAGACGAAATGATGAATGTCATAGAAACACACGAATTACACAAGGCCTTCGGCAGCTTCACGGCCGTCGATCGCATCAGCTTCGCCGTGGCGCAGGGAGAGATATTCGGTTTTTTGGGAGCCAACGGCGCCGGCAAAACCACCGCCATACGGATGCTCTGCGGCCTGCTTAAACCTACATCGGGAGCGGCTACCGTCGCCGGATGCAACGTCTTCACGCAACCCGAACAGATCAAACGGCGAATCGGCTACATGAGCCAGCGATTTTCCCTTTACGAAGACCTCACCGTGGCCGAAAATATGGCTTTCTACGGCGGCATCTACGGCCTGCGCCGGCGTGAAGTCCGCCGGCGTGCCGACGAACTCTGCCGGCGCCTCGACTTCGGCCATGCCCGCCACACCCTTATTCGCGACATCCCGCCCGGATGGCGGCAGAAACTCGCGTTCCTCACGGCCATCTTTCACCATCCCACAATCGTTTTCCTCGATGAGCCTACCGGCGGCGTCGATCCCCTCACCCGGCGCCAGTTCTGGACGCTCATCTACGAAGCCGCCCACGAAGGAATTACCGTCTTCGTTACCACCCACTACATGGACGAGGCCGAATACTGCGACCGCCTCTCCATCATGGTCGATGGGCGTATCGTCGCCATCGACCCGCCCGAAACCCTCAAAAAACGTTACCACGCCGACTCCATGAACGAGGTCTTCTTACGAGTGGTTAATGGTTAATGGCGACAAATACATTAACCAATCATTAATCATTAAATTAACCATTAAAAAAATGAACATCCTCCAAAAAGAATTTCGCCACATCTTTCGCGACTACCGGACGCTGCTTATCATCATCGGGATGCCGTTTGCACAGACGCTCATTTTCGGCTACGCCATCTCGACCGATATTCGCTACGCCCCTGTCGCTGTTCTCGACTATTCGCACGATGTCGAGACCGCGCGCCTGCGCTCGCGCCTCTTTGCATCCGGCTACTTCCGCGACGCCGGCGAAGTATATAATAACGACGGCATCGAACAGGCCTTTCGTCGGGGAACGGTTAAGATGGTTGTGGTCTTCGGCGACGATTTCGCCCGTCGCCTCCAAACCGGACAGGGCGTATCCCTGCAACTCATCGCCGATGCCTCGGAAGCCAACACCGCACACCTGCTCACGGGCTATGCGCAGGCCATTGTCGCTACCTTCCTCCACGAACGCATGGCCGAAGGCGGTTACACGGCTACAGGCATCGCTCCCGAAATCACCATGCGCTACAACCCCGCCATGCAAAGCGCGTACACGTTTGTCCCCGGCATCATCTGCCTGCTGCTGATGCTTATCTCCTGCATTATGACATCTGTATCCATCGCCCGCGAAAAGGAATTAGGCACCATGGAGGCGCTACTGGCATCCCCCTTGCGACCGACACAAATTATCATCGGCAAAGTCCTTCCCTACCTTGTCATTGCCTTTGTCATTGGCCTGCTTATCCTGGCTATTGGCGCCCTCGTCTTTCACATCCCCGTACGCGGCAACCTCTTTTTACTTTTAGGCGAATGCCTGCTTTTCATTCTCCTGGCGCTCTCCATCGGCATCCTTATTTCGACCCTCACCCGCACCCAGCAAACCGCCATGATGGTCTCCATGTTTGCCATGTTCCTGCCCACGCTACTGCTTTCGGGGTTCATTTACCCGGTCGAAAACATGCCCTGGCCGCTGCAATGGCTCAGCGCCGCGATGCCGCCGCGATGGTTTATTATTATCATTAAAACAATCATGCTCAAAGGCGGCGGCCTGCAGCACTGCGCCAAAGAGACCCTGATCCTCGCCGCCATGACCTTTGTCTTTCTCTCCCTCAGCATCCGCAACTTCAATGTCCGGTTAAAATAGAATATGCACACCATCTACCTTTTAATACAGAAAGAATTTCGGCAGGTTTTCCGCAATCGCAGTCTGCTTCCGCTGATATTTGTTGTTCCCCTTGTTCAGCTTTTGATTCTCCCCCTCGCTGCGACGTTTGAAACAAAAGGTATCCGTCTTCAGGTGCTTGATGCCGACCACTCCCCGCAATCCCGTGCCCTCACCCGGCACTTTGCCGCCTCCCCCTTTTTCCACCTTGTCGATGCCCCGCCCGACGCCCGCGCCGCCGACGACGCCATGATGCGAGGCCTTGCCGACGCCACCCTCACCATCCCCCCGCACTTCGAAGCAGACCTCTTGCGCTCCGACGCCGCCAAAATCCACCTCTCCTTCGATGCCGTCAACAGCACCACCGCCGGGCTTGCCAACACCTACAGCCTCGCCATCATCAATGATTTCAACCGGACTGCCACGGCTACTGCCTCGGCCACGGCGCCCCGATTCTGGTACAATCCCCAGTTAGACTACCCGACCTACATGGTACCGGCAATTCTCGTGCTGCTGGTTACCATCATCGGGCTTTTTCTCTCGTCCGTCAACATGGTGCGCGAAAAGGAAACAGGCACCATCGAGCAAATCAACGTAACCCCCATACGCAAGTACCAGTTTATCATCGGCAAATTTGTACCCTTTTGGATTTTTGCCCTGGTCGATGCCACGCTGGGGCTGCTCCTCGCCCGCTATGTGTACGGCGTGCCTATTGTTGGCAGCTTGGCCTTGATATATCTGTTGCTGATTGTTTTCCTGCTGGCCGTGCTGGGTGTCGGACTGTTCTTTTCGGCGATTTCGTCCACCCAGCAGCAGGCGATGTTTATGGCCTGGTTTTTTATGATGATATTTATCCTCCTGTCGGGTATTTTCACCCCCACCGAGAGTATGCCCGAATGGGCGCAACGCTTTAATCTTATCAATCCCTTTGCCCACGGCATCCGCGCCATCCGCATGATTATGCTCAAAGGCGCCGCATTTGCGGATGTCCGACAGGAATTTTACGCCCTGCTCATCTATGGCTCCCTCGCCCTCACCCTGGCCATCAACCGCTATAAAAAAATGAACAGCTAACCGGTATTAACCATTAACCATTATTTTAGCGAGCCGCCGATGATGTCTAATATTTCGTTGGTGATGGCCTGCTGGCGCGATTTGTTGTATTCGATGGTGAGGTCGCCGGTGAGGTCGTCGGCGTTGTCGGTGGCGATTTGCATGGCGATGACGCGTGCGGCGTGCTCCGAGGCATTGGAGTCGAGGAGGATGGTATAGAGTTTTAGTTTCAGTACTTTGGGCAGCAGGTCGGCGAGGATGTCAGAGGCCGATGGTTCAAAAATATAATCGGCGACGGTTTGGGTGCCGACGGCGGTGGCGGGAAAGGCGAGGGGCAGGAAGTTTTCGTGCGTCAAGGCTTGTGAGCCGGCGCTTTTGAAGTGGTGGTAAATAACTTCGACGCGGTCGATGGTTTTGGTGTGGAACTGTGTAATCAATTCGCCGGCAAAGGCGGCAATCGTGTCGTAGTCGGGTTTGGCGGCGAGACCTTCAAAGTTACGGGCTACGGGGTATCCCGATTTGGTAATGGCGTCGAATACTTTCCGGCCGACGGTGTATATATAAAGGTGTGCCGGCGGGAGGTTTTCGTAGGCTTTGAGTGTTTTCCGCAGTGCTTTGATGACATTGGCGTTGAACGATCCGGCGAGCGAGCTGTCGGACGAGAAGGCAATGACGGCGACCCGTTCCGGCGAGCGCTGCGCGGTGAGGGGGGAGTCGAACTCGCTGTCGCCCGCCAGCACGCTGCCGAGGATGTGATGCAGGGCTTTTGCATAGGGCAGCATCCCGGTAATGTTTTTCTGCGCACGGTTGAGCTTCGCGGCCGATACCATTTTCATGGCAGCGGTAATTTTCCGCGTGGTTTTTACCGATGCGATGCGAGCCTTTATTTCCTTAAGCGAAGCCATGTTTTGTTACACGGAGAACTATTTTAACCTGTTTACCGTTTCGGCGGCGGCCTGTTCGATAGCGGCGGTTACCGTTTCGTCGAGCCGGCCGTTTTTGAGCGGGTCGAGGATGTCATGCCGGTGATTGGCATCGAGCCGTTGTGTAAACAGTTTTTCAAATTCGCGCACCTGTTCCGTCTTAATATCGCGCAGCAGTCCGTGCGTACCGCAGTAGAGGACGGCCACCTGTTTTTCGACGGGAATCGGCAAGTACTGCGGCTGGACGAGCAGTTGGGTATTCTTTTTCCCTTTATCGAGCGTGAAGGCGGTGATCGGGTCGATATCGCTGCCGAATTTGGTGAATGCTTCGAGTTCGCGGTATTGTGCCTGGTCGATTTTGAGCGTGCCGGCTACTTTCTTCATGGCTTTGATTTGCGCATTACCGCCGACGCGCGATACCGAGATGCCGACGTTTATCGCCGGTCGGATGCCCTGGTTGAAGAGGTCGTTTTCGAGAAATATCTGTCCGTCGGTAATCGAAATCACGTTTGTAGGGATGTAGGCCGATACGTCGCCCGCCTGCGTTTCGATGATCGGCAGCGCCGTTAGCGATCCGCCGCCTTTGACGCGGCCTTTGAGACTTTCGGGCAGGTCGTTCATCTGTTCGGCCACTTCCTGCTGGTTGTTGATTTTCGCTGCCCGTTCGAGCAGGCGCGAATGCAGGTAGAAAATGTCGCCCGGATAGGCTTCACGCCCCGACGGGCGGCGCAGGATAAGTGATACTTCGCGGTAAGCGACGGCCTGTTTCGAGAGGTCGTCGTAAATGACTAATGCATGGCGTCCGGTGTCGCGAAAATATTCGCCGATGGCGGCGCCGGCAAACGGGGCGAAATATTGCATCGCGGCGGGGTCGGCAGCGGTAGCGGCCACGATAATCGTATAATCCAGCGCACCCTTTTCGCGCAGGGTATTGACAATCGACGCTACCGTCGAGCCTTTTTGCCCGACGGCCACGTAGATGCAGTACACCGGGTCGCCGTTCAGAAATCCCTCGCGCTGGTTGATAATGGTGTCTAAAGCGATGGCTGTTTTGCCGGTCTGGCGGTCGCCGATAATCAACTCGCGCTGTCCACGGCCGATAGGTATCATGGCGTCCACCGCCTTGAGGCCTGTTTGCAGGGGCTGATTGACCGGTTGCCGGTAGATGACGCCCGGGGCTTTGCGTTCGAGCGGCATCTGGAATGTTTCGCCGGCGATGGCGCCTTGGCCGTCGAGGGTTTCGCCGAGCGGGTCGATCACGCGGCCGAGCATCCCTTCGCCGACATTGATGGAGGCGATTTTCCCCGTGCGGAGCACCGAAAATCCCTCCTTAATGCGGTCGGTAGGGCCGAGCAGCACCGTACCCACATTATCTTCTTCGAGGTTCATGACGACGCCCATCATGCCATCCTGAAATTCGAGCAGTTCGTTGGCTTCGGCGTTGGCCAGCCCGTAGATACGCGCCACCCCGTCGCTCACCTGCAGCACTACGCCCACTTCGTCGAACTCCAGCCTGGTGTCGATATGCTCCAACTGCATTTTCAATATTTTGGAAACTTCACTAACTTTTATATCAGACATACGATTGAATTATAAATTATGAATTGTGAATGCCATCTACACAATAATTTTATTTTTTCGGATAAACTGCCGCCGCACTTTTTCTAACTGGCCGGCGACGGAGGCATCGAGCCGCCGGTCGTCTATCTGGAGGATAAAGCCGCCTTTGATGCTTTTGTCGATGCGGTTTTCCATTTCGACGGCGCTGTAAGTTTTTGCTATCAGGTTTTGCAGGATACGGTCGGTAACTGTCGCCGGCAGCGGCTCGACGGACACAAGCACGACCTTACCGATGCGGTGGATTGTCCGGTAGAGCGAGATGTAGTTCAGCATGATGTTCCACAGCAGGTGTTCGCGCTTGTTGTCGATAACCAATTGCGCAAAGCGGAGGAACGACTCTTCTGCGCTGTCGCCGCCGGCAGCGCTGCGCAGGAGCTGCAGCTTGTCGGCCGGCGCGACCATCGGGTTCGCTATCGTGGTTTTCAGTCGCGGCATTGCCGACAGCTCCAACAGGGATTTCATCCGCCGGTAAAGCCGCTCGTCCTCACCGTGTGCTGTGGCGTAGTCGATCAGCGCCTGTGCATATCGTTTTGCGATGTGTCCGTCGTTCATGGCATCCGGCTATTCTATTGGGGCAGGTGTTCGGCTTCGTCGAGCATTTGCAGGATGAAGGCTTCTTCCTTCGCCTTGTCGTCGAGTTGACGGTGCAGGATTTTTTCAGCCATATCCATCGACAGCAGGGCTACCTGGGCGTTGATTTCGTGCAGGGCTTTTTCGCGCAGGAAGGCAATCTGCTGGCGTGCGGCTTCGAGTTGCTTTTCGGTTTCTTCCGTCGCTTTCTGCTGCGCATGGCGAATCAATTTTTCGCCATCGGCCATGGCTTTTTTCAGGATTTCCTCCTGCTGCCGGTGCGTGTCGTCAAGGATAGCGCGTGTTTGCCGGTTGGTTTCTTCGGCTTCCTCCAGCGTGCGGCGGATGTAGTTCTGCCGGTCGCTCACCATGCGTGTAATCACGGGAAAGCCGAATTTGGCCAGCACGCCGAAGACGAGCAGGAAGCTGAAGAGCATCCAGAACAGCAGCCCGAAGTCCGGGGTAAGCAATGCAGGCATACGCGGCGATTATTGAGAAATAGCCAAAAAACAGACGACAATCGAAAACAGGGCAACCCCTTCGACCAGCGCGGCGGCGATAATCATCGACATCCGCACGTCGCCCTTCACTTCGGGCTGGCGGGCGATGGCTTCCATCGCCGAGGCCCCGATTTTACCGATGCCGATGCCGGTGCCAATAACGGCCAATCCCGCGCCAATAGGCGCCAATGCCGGCGCTAATCCGGCTAATCCTGTTTGCAGTAATGTGGTAAGAAATACTAACATAATTTTGTTTTTTTAATTGATTTTTACTTTTTCCGTGTATATTTTTTTCGTTTTTACCCCGTGGTGTACCGGCCGCGACAGGCCGATGAAAACCGCCGAAAGCAGCGTGAATACATACGCCTGAATGTAGGCCACGAGCAATTCGATGACACTCATAAATACCGTCATCAGCACTGAAAATATCGTCATGCCGATAGTGATGCCTGTGCCCATTTTGACGGTGGTGAAGATAACAAACGTGAGCGCCAGCATCACCGTATGCCCCGCAAAAATATTTGCCAGCAGGCGGATCATCAACGCAAAGGGTTTGGAAATAACTCCGAACAGTTCTATCAGCGGCATCAGCGGTATGGGAACTTTGAGCCACTTCGGCACGTCAGGCCAGAAGACCTCCCGCCAGTATTCGCGGTTGCCGAATACATTGACCGCAATCAGCGTACAGCAGGCCAGCACCAGCGTAACGGCAATATTGCCGGTGGTATTGGCGCCGCCCGGGAAGACGGGTATCAGCCCCATAATATTATTGATAAAAATAAAGAAGAACGCCGTCAGCAGGTACGACGAGTAGCGTTTGTAATCGTCGCCGATGCTTTTATGAATCACCTCTTCCTCGATGTCCATGACCAGCATTTCGACGGCGCAGGCGAATTTGCCGGGCGCCGTATTCGCCGTCCGGCGTTTGCAGGCGCGGGCGACAGGCAGGAAAATGGCAAGCATGATAGCCGCATTGATAAGCAGGGCGAGGGCGTTTTTGGTGATTGAAATATCCCACGGGCGGTATTCCGCGCCGGCGGCATCGTGTCCGACGATTTTGCCCTTATACACGCCCTCGGCGGCCAGCCGGAAGCCCCGGTATGTTTCGCCGTGCGCCAGCCGTGCCGATGAAAACAGCAGCCAGTCGCCGTCGGCCGAACGGACAATCACCGGCAAATAGAGCGCGATGTGCCGGCCGTTAATCGTCGTAATATGCCACCAGTAGCTGTCGGCCGTGTGTTCGCCGATGATGTCGCCGACAGCCCGCGCCTCGTCCGCTGCCTGCGCCTCGTGCTGCCCGTCGTCCGCGGCCTGCAGAGACGCCGGCAGCAAGGCCATCGCCAGCCACGTCAAAATCCATATCCGCCAATCGAACCGCATTATTTCCGTCCCTCCGTTTCCGTCGGTTTATACCGGCGTTCGATACCGCGCAGGGCGACTGTTTCCAACCCCATAAACACCGCGTAGAACACGGCAAAGAGAATCAGAAATAGCCGGAACTCCAGCACGTCGAAAATCTGCCAGCAGTAGAAGACCATCACCACGCCGACGACCATTTTACTCATTTTCCACATCAGAAAAAAATTGAAAACCCGCGGCAGGGTTGTTGCGCCACTGTGCAGTTTCCGTTCCCACCGGCGGGTCAGCCCCGTAAAGGCGAAGAGGAATACCAGAAACGCCGCCGGGATAAGATGCGCCGTAGCGAAATTATAATCCGGCCACTGCCAGCGCAGCAGCGCCGTCTGCGTCCCCCACATGGCCACCAGTACGGCGAGCATCAGGAGCGGGGCGCGGTATGTTGATAGATGCATGTTACTTGTCATACGTATTACATCGGTTGTTTTAAATTGAAGCGACAAAGGTAGTAATTTGATTTTGGATATGAGATACCGGATACCGGATTTTTGATTCCGACAGCCCCTATTCAATCTCCAGCAGCCCATCCGGCAATACGGTTTCCAGCGTGCGTTTTCGGGCGTTGATTTTTACCACAATGGATGTATGGAACGGCACAAGCAGTTCGCGACCATGAAAGATTATTTGCAGGCAGGGATTATTCGGAAAATATACAATGCCGGCGACTTCGCCTAACTCGCCATGTTGCCGGTCATAGGCCGTGTAACCGGTTAATTCGGGATGGCCGGTTGTGGCGGCGGCTTTCGCTTCGGGCAGCCAGAGCGTTTTCCCGACTAATGCCTCCGCCAGCCGTTGCGTCTCCATATCATCAAACACCACAACGGCACGCTTCGCCCCGCGTGCAACGAACGACTTAAAATAAAACGGTACCGGCGCTCCGTCAATCGTAATAAATACCGGTTTGGTCAAATCAATTTCGTCGGGGGTATCGGCGCGTAGTTTCAGCAGCAGTTCGCCGCCGGCGCCGAATGTTTTTTGTATGTCGCCAAAGGGAAACAAGGTAATTAGCAATGAAAAATCAGGTATCAGGCATTAAAAATTAAGAAATACCCGATTATTGTCAATTTCCAATGCCTGACGCCTGATACCTGCTTTTTATTCGACCGCTGTTGCTTTTTCTGCCGTTGTTTCCTCCTGGGCGGCTTCGGCTTGAGCGGCGGCTTCGGCTTCGGCTTGCGCAGCGGCTTCGGCAGCGGCTTTGGCTTCGGCTTCTTTGAGGGCTAACTCGCTCTTCTTTTGGGCGACGACAGCGGCTTTCGCTTCTTTGGTCTTCGTTTCGGCTTCCAGGCGAACCTTATTGGCTTCGCGTCCGGCTTGCGCCAAATCGGATTTCTTGGTTTGTACCTGTGCTTCTTTTTCCTGCAGCCATGCTTCCCATTTCCGGTTGGCGTCGTCTTCGGTTAAGGCGCCTTTTTTAACGCCCTCGAAGAGATGCTTCTTGAGCAGCACGCCTTTGTACGACAAAATACGGCGACAGGTTTCGGTCGGCAGCGCGCCTTTATGGAGCCAGGCAAGCGCCTTTTCCGCATCAAGCTCTATGAGCGCCGGATTGGTATTGGGATTATACGACCCGATGCGTTCAATAAAACGGCCATCGCGCGGTGCACGAACATCGGCGACCACAATATGAAAGTAAGCGTAATTTTTTTTCCCGTGACGGGCTAAACGAATTTTTACAGACATGATTATATATTTTTTAAAGTTAATATTTCATTTTCAACTTCCTTATCTTCCCGAGAAAAGGCCTGCAAAGGTAAAACATTTTTCTGATATGTGCAAAATAAATTTAGAAAAACAGCCACGGCGGAGGTTATCGTCAATCGGCTGCCGAAGCTCGGAAGCCATTTCCCGGACGGGAGTGGCTACAAAAAGGGTAAAGAGGCCGACGCCGGCCTCGGCCTTAATCAGGGAGATTTTTGTTGTTGTTTTCATTTTTGCTGGATTTTAATCGTTTAATATATGTGTAAAACTAAAAAATACCTGTCTGTTTGTAATGAGCCTGTGATTTTTTAAGAAATCCACGTGCGAGAATTTTTTTATCTCGCACGAGAATTTTTTATTCTCGCGCGAAAAAGAAAAAAAAACACGCTTTTTTAAAAAAAACACGCACGAGAATTTTTTTTTTTCGTACGA
>JAISXF010000049.1 GCA_031270845.1 Prevotellaceae bacterium | reverse complement strand
CCCCGCAGGTCGAAAAGTGCCTTCGTACCATCGGCAGAACCTGCTTTTCGACCCAAATACAGGTTCTGCCGGTGGTATTCACCTTCCCGCAAGTCGGCGAGGCTATTTTTTCGGTATTTGGGGGTTGGTTGCCCCTTGCCGGCGAGGAAAATACTACCGTAAACACCCCACCCGAAAGCCGCGCCGGTATGTTTCCTTGTGTCTGTTATACCTGTATCAATCCCTTTCATATTTTTTATAAAATAAGTGCAAAGATAGATTTTTTTTAATTACGAATTACGAATTACGAATTACGAAAAAAGGGCGAACACACCGGTTCGCCCCTACGGTCTTACGTCTATTGTCTAAAAGTCTAAAAGTCTTAACTAATAGTTTGTGTTTTGGGGGTCGAAGTTGCACCAGCCGGATGTCCAGTTATTGTTAGCGGTTTCGGCAGGCCCGAAGGCGCCGATGTAGGCAACATTATCGAATCCCGAAGCGACTTTGGCATGGCTCCACCCCGCGCCGGTAGCCAGCGGACTGCCATTGCCTAAAAGCCACCCGGCGCCGGTAAGCGCAAGGGGATTGCCGGCAAGCTTCAACGCGCTAAGTGTTGACACGCTGTTGCCGCCACCGGCACGGTTGAAGTAAGTTTCGACGAATGCGCCGGCATCATTCGCGTTCAGTACGCTGCCATCGCTCCAGTACTGGGCATTCTGGAAGTTCTTCTGCGTGCCGGCAAGGTAGCAGTTGGCGATATTAAGCTTGCCGTCGGTAGCCCACTGCTGGGTGGTCGAGCCTTTATCGTTTTCAATGATAATACCGACAGGGAAGGCGGCTATCACCGAGTTGAACAGGCTCAGCTGCGTATTGCGGCGCAGGTGAAGGCCGGCCTGAAAGCGGGCAGCGGTGGTACTGCCATTGACGCCCGCTTCATTGGTGTAGGCATTGGGGTCGGCGACGGGGCCAAAGAGGCTCACGTTAGCAAAAACAGCGCCGGTGTAGGGCGTTTCGGTCGAGCCGTCGGCGTTATTGTCCGACTCGAAGCCATTGGACGCCGACTTGTCCCCGATTTTCGGGTCTCTCACGCCGAGAGCAAACTGAATGCGTCCACTGAAGCCGTTGTCGGTATCGAAATCATCGTCCCAGCCGCGAAAGGCAACGAGGTATTTGGCATTGACCGTCCCGCCGAACCATTCAAAAGAGTCGTCGCCCGAAAAAGATACCTGAACGTGATCAACCGTCGTCGCCGACCCGACCGAACCAAAGGTGATGCCGTTGATTTCATTGTCGGTCGAATATTCAATGCCCGCAAACTCGACCCGAACATAGCGCAGTATCCCGGAGTTATCGCCGGCATCGGTTCCGCCATGGCTCGACCGCACGCCGCCTTCTATCGTCTGCTGAACTTTATTGTTGGGCGCTTTCCCAAGCACGATAAGACCGCCCCAGTCGCCCGGCTTGCGGCTTCCAGGCGCCTGCGCCGATGTAAATACAATCGGGCGCTCTTTCGTTCCCTGCGCGATAATCTTACCGCCGCGCTCAACAATCAGCGTTCCCTGCGTCGCCTTGTCCCCTTTAACAATCACGCCCGGCTCAATCGTCAGCGTAACGCCGTCAGGGACGTACACAAAGCCTTTCAGATTATACGTGTTCGGATACACGAGAGTGGTATTCTCTCCGATTTCAAAATTCGATTTGGAACCATCGCCCAAATCTAAGGTCTGAGGGACAACAACAGGCTCGTCGTCGTCGTTACAACTTGCGCCGAACAGTCCGACGCACACCAGGAGCGCTATGCTCCACATCTTTTTTACTTGTTTCATTTTTTTATTTTTTATTGATGCATTTTCTTTACTCTAATTTCAGCAGCAGCCCCACCGACGCCGACACTCCCGGATTATACCGCCGGGTTACCTGCTCGCGCTCATAGACGACGCCGTTACTTCGGAATTTTGGAAACTGCTTGTACACGATGTCCTCCATTAATATATCACGAACCGAACAGCGGATCTCAACACGCCGCCCAATCGTTTTCCCAATCGTAAAGTCGAGCGCATTACGGGGCATTTCATACGAATCGGGGATTTGCGTGTTGATGTCCGGGTTGGCATTGTTCGATTTTCCCAGCCCCACAATCCGCCGGCCAATCCGGTTGTAAAGCAGCGAGGCATTCAGCCCGTAACGATCCGACTGGTAATAGAGACCTCCGTTAATCACATACGGCGACTGCCCCTGCATCGGCCGGTCGGGTTCGGCCACGATGTCGCCGGCGCGGAAATGCACGCGACTCTCAATCCACGCGGCATTCATCACAAACGAAAAATCGTCGAGGCCGACAAAGTCCAGCCGCTTGCGCACATCCAGCTCAACGCCCCAGCTCCGGGCGGCCTCCGCGTTCTCGTAATGGTAGCGCAACGAGCCCCCCATGTCGATAAACGTCCACTCCACCGGATTTTTAAAATGCTTGTAGAATACGCCCAGGCTGACGGTTTCGCCGGCGGCGGGATACCACTCATAGCGCACATCGAAGTTATCGACAAGCGCTGTCTGCAGGTTCTCATTGCCGCCGATTTCACTGAAAAGGTCAAAGTCGAAATACACCGCCGGCGACAACTCGCGCAGTTCGGGACGGTTCAGCGAACGACCGTAAGCCGCCCGCAGCTGATGCTGCTTCGACAGCCGACAGGTAAGATTCACCGACGGCAGCAGATGCAAATCGTTCACCTCACGCCGGCTCTTCAGTATCAAATCAGGCGCGTCGGAGCGGTCGCCCCTCATCTCCGTATAATGATTTTCAACCCGCGCACCCGCATAAACCGTCCACCGCCCCACCGGAACCTCCAGCGCCGCATACCCCGCGCCATGCACCACCGCAGCCGCATAGTTGTTCGTCTTGCGCGTAATTTCTTCGAGATACACCCCCCCGTCGCCGAGATAGCGCTCATCGAGCATCGTCGCAAAAGGCAGCTGCAGGTAAGCTTCCCGCGCATCGTACGCGAGGTTGTCATAGCGATAAATAAATTCCCGCACGCGGTAGTCGCGATGCCGGTATTCCCCATAAAGACCGGCTTTCAATGTCGGATGAAAAACCACGCCCCCCAACGTCCACACATAATTCGCAGCGGCTGACGCCGTATGGTCATCCAGGTTTTGAAACGACCGCGTAATACTTTCATTCCCCGTCGGCACAGGGATGTCGTCAATACTCCCCACGCCCGCCTGATTGGTTACAATCCGGCGGTCGGGTTCGTTTTTCCCCGCATAAGCGTACCCAACATCCCAGCTCAGCGTCCGCTCAGGCGAAAAATGATGCGTGCCCGACAGCTGCCCGTTGTACGTCAGCCGCGACGAGTAAAGCATTTCCGTCTGCTCGCGATAATACATACTGCTCATATCCTTAATCCCGCTGCGCTCCGTCAGCCGGTTCCGCCCGACGATATTCAACAGATTCTTAAATTCAATACGGTGCGACCCACCCAGCACAAACGCCCAGTTATGCAGCACACCCAGCCGCGCATCCGCACCATACCGGTCGTCGGCATAATAATCCAGATAGACCGGCTTGTCGGCTACCGCCGAATAAATACCATATCGTGCATTTTGCAGCCCTTCGACGCTTTGCAGCGTATAACTGTACGTCAACGCCGTAATATTGCCGATAATTTTTCCGTTACCGAATGGCCTGCGGCGGGCAACAAGCAGCGACAGCCGCTGGTCGGGCAGGGGCATCGCCGTAGTAACCCGCCAGTCATTATTCAATCCCTTTTTAGTCCACTGCGATACATCGGCGTTTGTCGCCATCCCCAGATGCACCGGAAATCCGCCGGCGAGGGCGCGTTTTCCGCTGTCGAATCCCAGAAAATCCGTCGGGCTGCCGGGGTTAAGACGGAAATCGCGCCCGTGCGTTTGCGTGTTGAAGCCCGTCGTATAGCTCACCTCCATCCGATTTTCATCGGGTATGCTTTTAGAAATAATATGCACAAACCCACCCGCAAAATCGCCCGGTATCTCCGGCGACGGCGATTTATAAATAAGCAGATTGTCGATTTGACTCCCCGGCACCAGGTCGAGCGGGAAGGCGCGGCTGTCCGTTTCGGTCGAAGGCACGGCCAGACCGTTTATCCACGCATTATTATAGCGCTGCGCAAGCCCCCGAACGATAATAAACCGCTCGTCAATAATCGTAACCCCCGGCACACGCCGCACCACTTCCGACGCCACGCGGTCGGGGCTTTTGCTGATTTGCGCAGCCGAGATACCGCTGGCCACCTGCGGCAGCGATTGAAGCGTCGTGAGCATTGCCGTTTCGGTATCGCTCCGCCGCCGCACACTGACCACCACTTCCGACAGGCTGATATGGTCGTTCTCCAGCGCCACGTCCATCCGCGTAACCGGCTCCTGCGCTTCGCACTCAATTTCGACGGATTTATAGGCCATCAGCCGGTATTCCAACGTATGCCTTCCCGCCGGAAGCCCCGAGATGGCGTAATGCCCGTCGGCATCGGCGACACAGCCGTTCGTTGTTCCTTTAACAAAGATTGTCGCGCCGGTCAGCGGCTCTGCTGTTTCCGCGTCGCGCACAAAGCCCTGTATTTCTCTGCCGGGATTTGTTGCCCAAATTGGCATATAGATAAAACAAAACAGGAGCATCCAAAATATTTTCATCCTCATTTTTCGCATGTCTTTTCAATTTGACACTGCAAAGGTAGAGGCGCCGTGTTACAAAGCCGCTACATTTTTTTTACAAACAAACTACATTTACCACAACCAAAACCCCGACGGGGAATATATTATAAAAGTTGAGAACATAGACTTTTAGACAATAGGCAATAGACAATAGAACCGCGAAGCGGTGACATTATTATAGACAGCATTCAAGTTTTGGGGAAAGAAAAAACGTTTTTTTCGTCTCCGACAGTCGGAGGAAAGAAAAACCCAGGTTTTTTTCTGTTTTTGCCTTCGGGGGTTTGTAAATAATTATTATCGGCACCCGCAAACCCCGACGCGATGGCATTATTATAGATTATTATATACGCCACCGGCCGCTTCCCCATGAGAAAAGCGGCCGGTGGTGCGCCCGTAAAACGGGAGATTGACTTATGCGTTTTACATATATATATGTTTAATCTTTAACACAGCGAAGCATAAGCCCTAATTCCTTTTGTGCAGTATTCTCCGGACGGAAATTATCGTGAGCTTCCGAATAAATGGCGCTATAACCATTCCATAAATTAAATTCGGAGACACTCCAATAATAACCGAACTGACTTCCGCTGCCATAATCTAATGTGCCGTTAGCTAAGGCATAGGCTCCGTATTCCCACCCGTCAGTACTACCAGAGGCGGCAGTGTTGCAATTAGAGGACGAACCGGTAGCTATTTTACAGAAGTCTTCCTTCGTCGGGACGCGCCAGGGCGACGGGCATAACTGGTCGGCATACTGCTGCACCATGCACCAGCTGAATAGATGGACGTCTGACGGGCTGTTACAATTACGGCAATCGGCATTAAAACGTCCGTCATCGGCAAAGCCGCTGTAGGAGGTCTTATCGCAGGTAGTAACGGTTACCGCAGCGGAAATAGTTACTCCATTGACAAGATACGTACTGCTGCTCTTGAACCCGACGCCATTTAAGGTAAACGTACCCGGTGCACAGCCCGTGGGGGATACCGTGCAGTCAATAGCCCTGATGACGGTCGATATGCTGTCGATACAGCCTTCGTCGTTTTTAACGCGCAGCCATACGGTAACGCTGCCGCTTTCGGGCATTTCGAGCGTGTAGGTGTTGTCTGCGGTGTAGGTGCATTCGGAGTTGAGAACGTTACAGTCGGCGGCGCCCAGTGAGTCGTTACCGGAATAGTAGGGGTTGCGGATGCATGCTTCGCAGGCCGTAGTGAAGCAGTACGAGCCACCGCCGGAAGCCGTGAGCGTAACCGAAGAGCCGGCGCAGGCTATCGCAGGCGGCACGACGGCCCATTCGGGAACAGGCAGCGGGTTCACCGTAACTATGACATTCGCCGTGGCCGTACACCCGTCGGCATTCTTCACGTAAACGGGGTAGGTGGTGGTGGAGGTCGGAGAGACGGTGAAGGCATTGGAGGCATCCCACGAGGACTGGTCATTGAGACTGTAGAGGAGCGACGTGCCGGTAGCCGATACGGTAAGCGTTGTGCTTTGCCCGACGCAGATTGTACTGAGGGCGGCGGTGAAGGAGGCTATCTCCGGCAGCGGGTTCACCGTAACCGTTGTGGCCGCGGCGATGGTAGCCGTACAGCCATTGACGGTCTTTGCATAGGCCGTATAGGCGGTGGTGGTGAGCGGGGAAACGATCGTATCGGTTGCCGTGCGCCATGTAGTACCGTTGAAACTGTACGACGCTGCTCCGGTAGCCGAGATGGTAAGTGTCGAAGCTTCACCCTGACAAATAGTGGATGGCGAAGCGGCGAGGGTTACACTCTCCGGCAGCGGGTTCACCGTAACCTGTATGGTAGTGGTAGCTGTGCAGGCGTTGGCGCTCTTCACGTAAACGGTGTAGGTGGTGTTCGCTGTCGGAGCAACGACGGTTTCGGATGATGCAGTCCATGAACTACCGCCATCGAAACTGTATTCGGTCGTATTGCTGGCGGTTATCGACAGCGTCGTGCTTTTGCCTGTGCAAATAGCGGCGGGCGAGGCAGTGGCGGAGGTTATTACCGGCAAGTCGTAAACCGTAACCTGTATGGTAGTGGTGGCCGTGCAGGCGTTGGCACTCTTCACGTAAACGGTGTAGGTGGTGTTCGTTATCGGAGAGACGACAGTTTCGGATGATGCAGTCCATGAACTACCGCCATCGAAACTGTATTCGGTCGTATTGCTGGCGGTTATCGACAGCGTCGTGCTTTTGCCTGTGCAAATGGCGGCGGGCGAGGCAGTGGCGGAGGTTATTACCGGCAAGTCGTAAACCGTAACCGTTGGGCTTATGCCGGTACCGACCTCACATCCTGCGGCGTTTATAACCCGGATGGTATAATTGTGAATGCCGACGGAGGGCACAAAGGTGGTATCGGCCGACACTGTCCATGCGCTGTTGTTGAAACTGTACGAGGCAGCGCCGGTAGCATCAACCGACAGGGTTATGCTTTCACCCGAACAGGCGGTTGACGCCGAGGCGGTGAAGGCGTTAATGACGGGTTCGGCGGGAAGCCATCCGGGACAGCCGGTAGCATCGGTGAGCGTCGTAATGCAGCCGGTATAGGTACGCACGCCGGCGCCCAGCGGACTGCCATTGACAACAAACGGCGGCGAGCCGTGCAGGTCGTAATGGCCTGTTCCTGTCGTGGCGTTGGGCGGGTAGTCGGTGGCATAGGCACACCAGTTGAACTTTTTACCGGTAAGGTCACTGCTGAGCGTAACCGTCAGGGTAGCGGCGCACGCATTGTGGTAGTCGTGCCCGTCGAAGTAAAACCCGCGCCCGTTGAGTGTCGGTTGGAGAACCACCCCGTCGCCGGCGCTAACTGTCGCTACGGTAATGGATGCAGGCACCCATGCACCGACGACGTTGCCGGTAATCAGGGCATAATCGACAAACACCCATACGGTATCGCGGTGACGCGGCGGTGTGGGCGCTTCTGTCCAATAAACTTCAAATGTAACGGTCGGCGGAGCGGCGGCATAATCTACGCTAATGCTACGCGTTTCGACCTTTCTGCCTCCCTGCCCGAAAAGGGGAATAAGGAGCAGCATTGACATGGCTAAAGAAACTATTTTTTTCATGCTGTTATAGTATTTAATAAATGACGGACAAAGGTAGTAATAATTTTAAGATAAATGGATATGATTGAAAAAAAAATTGCGAATTTACATATCTGCCCGTAAATCAATCAATAATTTTATATCGTTGTTTTGCTTCGTCGAGCGGGCAGGCATTAAAGTGCCACCATTCGCTTTTGACGGTTCGGAAGCCTGCATCGGTCATAATTTTTCGGAGCAGCAAGCGGTTTTCAAGTTCGCGGGCGGTTATTCGTCCGGTACGCAGCAGTTCTTCTTCGCGGTCGGTATTGGCTTCGTAGCCGAAATAATCGTAGGGAGTCCCCATCGCGAGCGGGGTACCGGTGCAATCGACCAGCGTGAGGTCAACCGCCGCGCCGAAGTTGTGCATCCCGCCGCCTTTGCCCGGATTGGCTACGTAATAGTCCCATTCCGTACCCTTCACCATATTCCACATCTCCCACTGCACGCTGACAGGGCGTCCGGCATCATAAATTTTAAATGTCAAGTCGGGGCGTTGTTTTTTCAGCGCCTTGTAAGCTTTGAGCAGCATTTGCGCCACGTCGGGCTGCAGGTACGCACGGCTGACATCGCGGTACAATATCTTTCCCATAAAATTATACGGCGTGGCATAGACCAACTGCACCATCATTCCCTCGTCGAGTGTTGCCACATCCACCAGCCCGCCGGCAGCCATTTCCGCATCTTTGACCGGCTGTTGGCCTGCTTGCGGCAGAGGGGCGGCGCAAGAGTCTGCGGCCGGCACCATCGGCGCCGATGCCGGTCGATTACACGAAACGAACAGCATAAAAGAAAGCCACAGAATAAAGCGTGCGTTCATGATTTTCATTTTTAATTTTTGCAAAGATACATGAAAAATATGGACTATAAATTAACGGCCTTAAAGAAAAAAAGGAAAAAAGATTTGCATCTTCACAAAAAGTTGTATCTTTGCCGGCAGTATGGGTAAAATTATAACACATATTAGCCAAGGAGCAACGGTCGAGGCACATCGCCCGAGTGCTGCTCCGGCGGCCGCCGGCACCCAG
>JAISXF010000010.1 GCA_031270845.1 Prevotellaceae bacterium | reverse complement strand
TGATACGGAAGTTCCGGATCTTGATACGGAAGCTCTGTCCTGTCCGAAATTATTTTCATAATTTAAAATAAATTATTCTAATTATTTTCATTTAATAAATTAACGCAACAACAGAGATTACGCATTACGAATTATGACAATCATACAAACCACTCTTCAGACAGAAACCGCAGGGGCGACAAATCTCTCGCTCCTGCGGTTTTCTGTGTTTGTCAGGATTTGGTTGTGGTTTAAATTTAATCTTCGTTCTTTTGAGCAACGAATGTTTATATTTAAAGTTATCACAAGCAAAATAGAAACGGTTTTGCTTGTAAGAATCTAAAATTAGCGCGTGAGAATTTTAAATGCAAGCATTTTTTTTCATTTTCATTCAATATCCTGATTTCTGTACATGGTCATGTCTTTTGTTTGACAGGCTTTGCTTTTTAATCGGAATTAATACGGGCATCCGCATGCCGGGTTGAGCGGACGGTAACGTTTACCGGTACGGCTTTGTGGCCGATTGTCGGAAGAACCGAAGGAATAATGCAGGAAGAGTTCATGCGAGCTACTGTTCCAGCCGCGCAGGTCGCCGCCGCCGGCTAAAAAATCGAAACTGTACCCTGCCTTCAGCGACAGGCTCTCGACCCCGACCGACAACACGCCTGCGTAAGTTGCATTCTGCAACGTTGTTTTCACCGCGGCGCCGGCCACCAGTCCGCCGCTACGCACGGCAGCACCGGCAATCAGGTACCGGTAATCGCCCTGAAACACATATTTCACATGAGGCGACAATACTATATTCTCCATCGCCAGCCATGCCTGCAGCGGCAGCAGCTCGCCCTCGCCGGCAAGAATAACGGGAAAACGGGCGTGCGCTGTCCCTTTCGGCCCGCGGCGACCATAGGCCCACAGCGAATCGCCGGCCGTAGCACCGAGATGCTGCACCGCCGCCCCCACCTCAAAAGCAGGATGCGACAACAGTACCCCGGCGGCAAAATCAACACGGCTCGCCGACGGTTCGCTGACCGGATACGAAACAGCGCCCCCACCACCAACCATATCGGGGAATAACCACTGCTGCGAGGTGCGCTGCTGCAAATGAAAAACCGCCTGCAACGCCGGCCGCACCTCCACCTGACCGAACAGCCTGAACGCATACGCATACGCCACACCAAACGACGTCGTCTGATAAACACCGCTGGCAAACCGGTCGTTCAGTACATACACCCCGATGCTGCTCTGCCACGACGCGATAAAGACATCACCATCGGCATACACCGTACTCCCAATATCGGCTGCGGCCATAAACGGGCTGCGCGCCGCCACGCTCGCATGGTATGCCCCCAGCGTGCCCGCAAAAGCCGGATTGGTATATAGCGGCGCCGACAGCAGATGCGAAAATACCACATCCTGAGCCGCCGCCGGTAATGATACCATCGTCCACAAAACAGGCATAACAGCCAAACAATGTACGAAACGATTCAAAGCAATAATATAATGATGTTATTTGAGATGCAAATATACGTGAAATTTATGAATTGACGGATGTGCGGATTGCCCACGATAGGTAATTCCAAATATTTCCCGTACATTTGCAATTCATAATTCATAATTCATAATTAATGACATTGCATCCGCTCACTGCTATTGCGCCTGTCGATGGGCGTTACCGGGCGCAGGCCGAACCGCTGGCCGCCTATTTTTCGGAATATGCGCTGATGCGCTACCGGCTACTGGTCGAGGTCGAATATTTTATTGCCTTGTGTGAAATTCCCCTGCCCCAGCTGGCGGGCATCGATAAAGCTTCCTGCGAAGCGCTGCGGGCGCTGTACGAACCATTTCCGCTTGCATCGGCCGAAGAAATTAAGCGCATCGAGCGCATAACGAACCACGACGTGAAGGCGGTGGAATACTTCCTCAAAGCGCGTTTCGACGAACTGGGACTGCAGCCCTTCCGGGAATTTATTCATTTCGGGCTGACGTCGCAGGATATTAACAATACCGCCGTGCCCTGCAGCTTCCGCGATGCCTTGCAGGCGGCCTATTACCCGCTGCTCGACAACCTGCAGGAACAGTTGCAGGCGCTGGCCGGCGAGTGGGACGATGTGCCGATGCTGGCGCGCACGCACGGACAGCCGGCATCGCCTACCCGCGTCGGGAAAGAAATCCGCGTGTTTACGGAACGCTTGGCCAAGCAGCGGGCGTTGCTGGAAGCCATCCCGTTTGCCGCTAAATTCGGCGGCGCAACGGGCAATTTCAACGCGCACCACGCCGCCTATCCGTCAATCGACTGGCGGACGTTTGCCGATGCGTTTGTCGGTCGGTCGCTGCAGCTGGCGCGCTCGCAATGCACGACGCAAATCGAACACTACGATTACCTTGCCGCGCAGTTCGATGCCCTGAAACGCATCAATACCGTGCTGCTCGACCTCGCACGCGACATGTGGCTGTACATTTCGATGGATTATTTCAAACAAAAAATCAAGGACGGGGAAGTCGGCTCGTCGGCCATGCCGCATAAGGTAAACCCGATTGACTTTGAAAATGCCGAAGGGAATATCGGCGTGGCCAACGCCCTGTACGAACACCTGTCGGCCAAACTGCCGGTGTCGCGCCTGCAACGCGACCTGACGGACAGTACCGTGCTGCGCAATATCGGCGTGCCGCTGGCGCATAGCCTGCTTGCGATACAATCGCTGCGCAAGGGACTGGACAAGCTGTACATCAATCGCGCCGCCATTACCACCGACCTCGACCGCAACTGGGCGGTTGTCGCCGAAGGGATTCAGACCATCCTCCGCCGCGAGCGCTACCCCAACCCCTACGAAGCCCTGAAAGCGCTAACGCGCACCAACGAAACGATAACCCAAGAAAGCATCACGCAATTTATCCGTTCGCTGGATGTACCCGACGACATCAAAAACGAACTCCTGCAACTAACGCCGCAGAGCTACACTGGAGTAATGGTTAATGGTTAGTACCCGCTTTGCGTAATTCATAATTCATAATTCAAAAAAACATGTCTCTCATTAAATCTATTTCCGGTATCCGGGGAACTATTGGCGGGCGGGCGGGCGACGCACTTACGCCGGTTGATTTGGTTAAATTTTCGGCGGCTTACGCCGAATGGTTGAAACAACAAGCGCCGAAGGAACGGCGGCTGAAGGTGGTGGTCGGTCGCGATGCCCGCATTTCGGGCGAGATGGTGCAGCGTATCGTATGCGGCACGCTTATGGCCTGCGGCGTCGATGTAGTATATATCGGCCTGGCGACGACGCCGACCACGGAGCTGGCCGTCGTCTTCGAGCAGGCCGACGGCGGCATTATCCTGACCGCCTCGCACAATCCGGCGCAGTGGAATGCCCTGAAACTGCTCAACAGCCGGGGTGAGTTCCTGGATGCCGACGACGGTCGCGTGCTGCTGCAATTAGCCGAACAGAACGCCTGCGCCTTTGCGGAAGCCGACTGGCTGGGCGGTCTGACGGAAAATACAGGCTATACGAAACGACACATCGAGGCAGTGCTGAACTATCCGCTGGTCGATGTGGAAGCCATCTATAAAGCGGGCTTCAAGGTTGTAGTCGATGCTGTTAATTCAGTGGGCGGGGTAGCCATCCCGTCGCTGCTGGCGGCGCTGGGAGTCGAAGCCGTGCCACTGTTTTGCGAGCCTACCGGACGGTTTGCCCACAATCCCGAACCGCTGCCCGGGCACCTGCGCGAGCTGTCGGCCAAAGTCGTCGAAGAGCAGGCGCAGGCAGGCATTGCAGTCGATCCCGATGTCGACAGACTGGCACTTGTGTGCGAGGACGGGACGATGTTCGGGGAAGAATATACGCTGGTGGCGGTGGCCGACTATATCCTGTCGCACCGTGCAGGGAATACGGTTTCAAACCTTTCGTCGTCGCGCGCCCTGCGTGATGTAACGGAGCAGTACGGCGGCCGGTATTTTGCGTCGGCGGTGGGCGAGGTCAATGTCGTTGGCGAAATGAAACGGGTGCAGGCGGTTGTTGGCGGCGAAGGCAACGGCGGCGTCATTGTTCCCGACTTCCACTATGGCCGCGATGCGTTGATCGGCGTTGCCCTCTTTCTTTCGCATCTGGCGCACAGACAGACGCCCTGCTCGCAGTTGCGCGACAGCTACCCGCGCTATTTTACCTCCAAAAACAAAGTAGAACTCACTCTCCAAACCGATCTCAACGCCCTGCTGGAGCAAATGAAAACCGTCTATGCCTCCCGGCGCATCACCGACATCGACGGCGTTCGCATTGATTTCGACAGCGAAAAGAAATGGGTGCACCTGCGCAAATCCAACACCGAACCGATTATCCGCATCTACGCCGAGGCTCCGACGGAAGCGCAAGCCGAAGCATTGGCCGCGGAGGTGGTGGGATTGTTGAAGAGTTAAACAACACCCCTATGAACAATGAATAATCAGAAAGAAGATTTTGATTCAACGTCTCATGATTTTATTTCAAAATCTCCCATAGATTTTTTTAAAAACCTGCCTGTTTTACTGACAGACCTGCCATTTTTAATTTTACACATCTGTTAAATAATTAAAATCCAACAAAAATAAAAAAGCAATTTGAAAAATAAAGTTGGCCGCGCAGCGCATTCCAAAAATATATCTACCTTTGCGCCCAATAAAGTTAAAACACACAAACATGTCGGTAGAAGGGAAAAAACGGGTTGTAACAACCCATCGATTGTACGAAATGAAACAGCGCGGCGAGAAAATCGCCATGCTTACGGTCTATGATTATACGATGGCGAGTATCATGGATACGGCCGGCGTAGATATTATGCTGGTGGGTGATTCGGCGGCCAATATCATGGCCGGGCACGAAACTACGCTGCCTATTACGCTCGAACAGATGATTTATCATGCGCAAAGCGTGGTGCGGGCGGTGAAAAACCCGATGGTGGTGGTCGATATGCCATTCGGTACCTACCAGGGGAACTCGAAGGAGGCGGTGCACTCGGCCATCCGGCTGATGAAAGAAAGCGAAGCCGACGCCGTGAAGCTCGAAGGCGGGCGGGAGGTCATGGAATCGGTGCAACGCATCCTGTCGGCGGGCATTCCCGTGATGGGGCATTTGGGCTTGACGCCGCAGTCGATCCTGAAATTCGGCACCTACTCCGTGCGCGCCAAGGACGAAGCCGAAGCGGCACGGCTGCTCGAAGACGCCCATTTGCTCGAAGATGCCGGCTGCTTTGCCATTGTGCTGGAAAAAATCCCGGCCACACTGGGGCGGCAACTCACCGAAGAATTAAAAATCCCGATGATTGGCATCGGCGCCGGCCGGTTTGTCGATGGGCAGGTGCTTGTCGCACACGATATGCTGGGGCTGAACCGCCAGTTCTCGCCGCGATTCCTCCGCCGCTATGCCGCCTTATACGACGCCATGCAGGATGCCTTCCGCCACTATGTCCGCGATGTCAAATCGGGCGACTTCCCCAATGAAAAAGAACAGTATTGAATTACGAATTACGGCCTGCGGATGCTGTACTCTGTACCTTTTACCCTTTACCGTCAATGCTACAAATACTCTACGAAGACAACCATATTCTTGCGGTGAATAAACGCACGGGCGAGATTGTGCAGGGCGACAAAACCGGCGACCGCCCGTTAAGCGAATGCCTGAAGGATTTTATTAAGCAACGTGACAGCAAGCCGGGCCAGGTGTTTATCGGCGTCCCGCACCGTCTCGACCGGCCGGTCAGCGGCGTTACCCTGTTTGCCAAAACCGGCAAGGCGCTGGAGCGGCTCAATGAGCTGTTTCGTACCGGCGATGTCCGTAAAATCTATTGGGCGATTGTCAAAAACCGCCCTGCCAACGATGCCGGCACGTTGACGCATTATCTGATACGCAACGAGAAGCAAAATAAATCGTATGCCCACCGTGCGCCATACTCCGGCGCGAAAGAAGCGTGGCTGCAATACCGCCTGCTGGCCGGCGGCGACCATTATTATTTAATAGAGGTGCTACTTCTGACTGGCCGGCATCACCAAATCCGCTGCCAGCTGGCGGCTATCGGCTGCCCGATAAAAGGCGACTTGAAATACGGCGCCGCACGATCGAACCCCGACGGAAGTATCTCGCTGCACGCACGCAGCGTGGAATTGATACATCCGGTCAAAAAAGAACCGCTGACCATTATCGCGCCCGTGCCCGACGAAGCCTTGTGGCAATGGTTCGCCAAAGCGGTGTCCCGTCCTGAAGAAAGCCGACCGGTTTCCTGACGCGGTTCCTGCAACCGTCTTAGTAGCCGGTTTATTAAAAAAATACTACCTTTACAGTGCAAAATATGAAATCGGTATGCGTAAATTAATACTTACAATCAGACACATCACAAATTTATCGGAGCACATCGACGCTCCATCGACAATTGATGCCATTAAGAAAGGCATTGACTTTAAGGGTCCCAACGTGTGGATTTTGGCCTTTGCCATAATCGTGGCGTCGGTCGGGCTGAACGTAAACGCCATTCCGGTCATCATCGGCGCGATGTTGATTTCGCCACTCATGGGGCCGATTATGGGCGTCGGACTGGCCATCGGCATTAACGATTCGCGCCTGTTGCAACGGTCGTTGAAAAATTTGGTTATCATGGTTGCCATCAGTCTCACGGCGTCGTTCGCCTATTTTTTCATCAGTCCGTTGAATCTGGGAGAGCCTACGGAGTTGCTGGCACGCACCCGCCCGACGATTTTCGACGTCTTTATCGCGCTCTTCGGCGGGCTGGCCGGCATCATCGAAAGCGCCCGAAAAGAAAAGGGAACGGTGATTGCCGGCGTAGCTATCGCCACGGCGCTGATGCCGCCCCTGTGTACGGCCGGCTACGGGCTGGCCAACGGGGAATGGGCGTATTTCATCGGCGCGTTTTATTTATTTCTGATTAATTCGGTATTCATCGCCCTGGCCACGTTCCTGATGGTTCGCTACATGCAGTTTCCGTCGGTCAAATTTGCCGACCCCCTCAAGCAGCGGCGCGTCCACCGCTCCATCGCCATTTTTTCGACATTGACTATCCTGCCGAGCATTGTCGTAGCATGGATGGTCATCCGTGAAAACCGTTTCGAACACGCCGTCGGCAAACTGGAGCAGGAGTACGCCAATGCATTCGAAAATACCCAGTTTACCAAAATAGAACGAAGCTATCGCCTCTTCGACTCGTCGGAAATTGTGGTGCATACAATCGGCCAGCCGCTGACCGGTTTTCAGGTCGCCCAGCTAACCGGCAAGCTGAGCGAATTTGGCCTTCGGAAAACGAAGCTGCGGTTCTCGCACCGGCTGTCGTACGGCACCGTTACGGGTAACGACAAAACCACCACCACCCTCCTCGAAAATATTTACAACCGCTCTGAAGCCACGCTGAAAAGCAAAGACGAGCGGATTGCCCAGTTAGAACAGGAACTGACAACACTGAAAGCCGGCGATATTTCCTATGCGCAGGTGGCCAAAGAGCTGGCGATTAATCATCCGCTGCTGCGGAAAATCACCCTGTCGAAAGGCCTGCAGCTGAACGTCCCCGCCCAAACCACCACCGACCGTATTGTGGTGATGACCGAATGGACATCCCCCGTCGGCACACAGGAACTCAAACAGATGGAAGAATGGCTGAAGGTGCGGCTACACAACGATCATGTCATTGTAATCCCGTATTCCGAATGAAATATTTTCTTGTAACATCCGCATTTCTGTTATCGTTCGCCGGCTATGCGCAGGATACGCTCACGCTGGTGTTTGTGGGCGATGTCATGCAGCACAAAGCACAAATCGACGCCGCACAGCAGGGCAAAAGCTATGACTACGGCACGTATTTTACGCATGTGCGGAAATACATCGAGCCGGCCGACGTGGCCATCGCCAACCTCGAAGTAACGCTGGCCGGCAAACCCTACGCAGGATACCCGCAGTTTTCGGCGCCCGACGAACTGGCCGGCGCTTTAAAAGACGCCGGCTTCGACATCCTGCTCACCGCTAACAACCATGCGTGCGACAGGGGGAAAATCGGCGTAACACGAACTATCGACATGTTGGATTCCCTGCAAATCCGCCATACCGGCACCTTCCTTTCGCAGGCACAGCGCGACAGCCTCTATCCGATGATTATCGACGTGCGGGGCTTCCGGCTGGCCATCCTCAATTATACCTACGGAACGAACGGCATCCCCACGCCGCCGCCTACGGCCGTCAACCGGATAGACACAGCCCGGATGGCCGCCGACATGGCCACCGCCCGCGCCATGCAGCCCGACATTATCATCGCCAACATGCATTGGGGCGACGAATATACGCTCTCTCCCAACGCGGCGCAGCAGGCAACCGCGGAGTTCCTTATCCGGCAGGGTGCACGGCTAATTATCGGGTCGCACCCGCACGTGCTGCAACGCATGGAGCGCCGGCTGGCCGACGACGGCTCGACAAGCAGTGTCGTCGTATATTCATTGGGTAATTATATTTCAAACATGACGGCCAAAAATACCGACGGCGGCGCGATGGCACACATCCGTCTGGTGAAGGACAACGGCGGGGTGTGTATCGACGAATGCGGATACCGCTTCGTATGGACGTACCGGCCGGAAATAGACGGTCGGAAAACCTATACCATCTTGCCCATAGCCGACTTTGAACGCACGCCCGGCGACCTGACTTCCGTTGGCTTCAAGGCAATGACCGGCTTCGCCGAACGCATGAGAGCGCTGTACAACAGGGAAACGGTCGGCTTTACGGAATGCAGGTAAATTAATAAATACATAATGAGTGAAAAATTAATTGTAGTAGAAGGCATCGACCCTGTCGAATTATATGGGGTCAACAACAGGCTGTACAACCATCTGGCGACGCATTTCCCGAAACTGAAAATCGTTGCACGCGGCAACGACATCAAGGTGTTTGGCGAGGACAACGAAATCGACGATTTTGAAAACAAACTCTGGCAGCTTATCGACTATCACGCCCGCCGCGGCCGCATTACGCCCGGCGACATCGACAGGCTCTTTGCCGGCGAGCTGCCCGACAATGCCCACGACCTGCCTGCCGACGTCCTGGTGTACGGCACCGACGGCCGCGTAATCCGCGCACGAACGGCCAATCAAAAGAAATTAGTAACCGCCTGCAACGACCATGACCTGCTGTTTGCCGTCGGACCTGCCGGTTCGGGGAAAACCTATACGGCCATCGCCTTAGCCGTGCGAGCGCTGAAGAACAGGGAAGTGAAACGGATTATCCTTACCCGTCCCGCCGTCGAAGCGGGCGAGCGACTGGGATTCCTGCCCGGCGACATGAAAGAAAAATTAGACCCCTACCTCCAGCCCCTCTATGATGCGCTCCACGACATGATCCCCTCCAAAAAGCTGGAAAAATTCATGGAAGACGGCACGGTACAGATTGCCCCCCTGGCTTACATGCGCGGCCGCACACTCGACAACGCCTGCGCCATCCTCGACGAAGCGCAGAACACCACTGTCGGCCAGCTAAAGATGTTCCTCACCCGCATGGGGCACAACGCCAAATTCATTGTTACCGGCGACATCACGCAAATCGACCTCCCCCGCCGCTCCGACTCCGGCCTCTCGCGCGTCATCGCCTGGTTACAGCCCGTACAGGGCATCGGCTTCGTAACCTTCGACAAGGGCGATATTATCCGTCACACACTGGTTAAAGATATTGTAGAAGAATTTGAGAAAAACGAGAGCGACTACTTCGCATAGCTTACCGCTCTTGTTTCGCGGATGACCGTTACTTTTACCTGTCCCGGATACGTCATTTCGTCTTGGATTTTTTTGGCAATATCCTGCGAAAGAACTTCGGCTTCATGGTCGGATATTTTTTCGCTGCCGACAATTACGCGCAATTCGCGGCCGGCTTGTATGGCATAGGTTTTGGTTACGCCATGATGCGCCAGCGCCAAGTCTTCCAAATCTTTCAACCGTTTGATGTACGATTCCACTACTTCGCGGCGTGCACCGGGACGTGCGCCCGAAATAGCATCGCAAACCAGCACGATGGGCGCAATAAGCGATGTCATTTCAATTTCCTCATGGTGTGCGCCGATAGCGTTACAGATTTCCGGTTTCTCTTTATATTTTTCGGCCAGCCGCATACCCAGCAGGGCATGAGACAACTCCGGGTCTTCGATAGATACTTTTCCAATGTCATGCAGCAAACCGGCGCGCTTGGCTACTTTCGGGCTTAAGCCCAATTCCGAAGCCATTACCGCACACAAGTTGGCTGTTTCGCGCGAATGTTGCAGCAAATTCTGCCCGTATGACGAACGGTATTTCATGCGGCCGACTAAACGCACCAGCTCGGGGTGCAAGCCGTGAATGCCCAAATCAATCGTCGTGCGTTTGCCGACATCTATAATTTCCTCCTCTACCTGCTTTTGAATTTTTGCTACCACTTCTTCGATGCGGGCAGGGTGAATGCGCCCGTCGGTAACCAGCTGATGTAACGCCAGCCTCGCCACTTCACGCCGTACGGGGTCAAAGGCCGAAAGGACTATGGCTTCCGGCGTATCGTCCACCACAATTTCTACGCCCGTGGCGGCTTCGAGCGCCCGGATATTACGGCCTTCGCGCCCGATGATGCGGCCTTTCATCTCGTCGTTGTCAATATGGAAAATCGTAACCGAATTTTCGATCACCGTTTCCTGCGCCACGCGCTGCAAGCTCATTATGATGATGCGGTTGGCTTCTTTCGAGGCATTGAGCCGCGCTTCGTCCATAATTTCGTTAATATACGACATCGCTTGCGTTTTCGCTTCGGCTTTAAGCGATTCTATCAGCATATTTTTCGCTTCGGAGGCGCTCATGCCGGCAATCGTTTCCAGTTTGTCAATCTGCTGACGGCGCAACCGTTCGTACTCTTCGACGCGTTTTTCGACGATTTCTATTTGACCGGCAAGGTTTTCACGGATAGTCTCGGACTCGCGCTGTTTTCGTTGTAGCTCGGCAAGTTGTTGGTTAAACTGACTTTCGCGCTGCTTAAATTTATTTTCTGCCTGGGCTAATTTTTGATTGCGCTCGTTGGCTATTCGTTCGTGTTCCGTTTTTAAATGTAAAAAATGTTCTTTGGTTTGAAGATTTTTTTCTTTTTTCAGATTTTCGGCGGCGGCTTCCGCTTCTTTAATAATCCGGGCGCGTCTTTTAGCTGTCAGTTTATTTACGATATAAAACGATAGCGCACCACCAACGATCACCGCTCCAATGCCTGCTAATAATATTGTCAAACTACTATCCATAAGTTAATGTAATGTAAATGCTTTAATTTGTTATTAATCTCTTTATCTTTTCTTTATCTTTTTAAAAAAACCCATATCACTACGCTTGTTTAACGAAAACCCTTAATGTTATGTACGGAGCTGCCGGTTTGTTATTTCGAACCTCCTACGTCCCGACTTGTATCGGAATCACCCGCTTGTAAGCGGGATAAGACAGGCCTGTTCTACGTATCCGAGCTTCACTCCATTAAATTAAATAATGTTGAGTTTCGCAAAGAGCTTTTAGTGACACGGGTTTATTTCCTTGTTGTAAATATATCATTCCTACTTAATCCATTATATATTTTAAATATTCTTCCAACTGTTTATCTATCTGCTGTACACTATTTATAATAGGTACTGTATCGGCCGCTTCTTCATATTTTATCAACTTCATTACAAATTGTAAAACAGTGATCGATAAAGCATCCTGTATATCCCTGCCTTTATAGTTTTGACGGTAGCGCATTATCTTTTCATTGATACGCTTGGCTGCAACTCTGATATGCTCCTCGTCGGCAGGCGCTATCCGTAAGGGATAACGGCGGTCGGCTACTTCTATGCTTATTGATATCTTCTCTTCGTCCATTGCCTGTTAATTATTTAAAAGAGCCATACATTTATCAATCTCGCGTACAATTCGTCCTATCTTCAATTTGGCTTCACGCGTATCTTCGCTCGAGACTTTGAACGCATCGGCCAACTGTAACTTCTTATTTTTTTCTTCCAATTCACGAATCGACACCTGCAGCCCGTCTATTTTAGCATCTCGTTCTACCAATTCTGTCCGTAATGTATTCCGTTCTGCTTTTGTGCGTTCGCATATAAGTAATAATTGCTGAACCTTATCATTCAACCCATTAACAAGTGCTTTCTGTTCAATCGTCATAACATATTACTTTTGTGCAAAGGTAGAAATAAAAATTGGAAACGAAAAATAGAATTTGCAAATACGCCGATGAGACGTCTTAAAAAGGCTTATTACATTACACAGCGCCAACATAATAGTAAGATTATAAAAAAACTTTTGTTACTTTTTAAAAAAGTACTACCTTTGCACTCCCAAAGCAAATCTTTGACATATTGCCCGGATGGCGGAATTGGTAGACGCGCTGGTCTCAAACACCAGTGGCAGCAATGCTGTGCCGGTTCGATCCCGGCTCCGGGTACTCTATAAAACACTAATAACAGGCAATCCACAGTATTAGTGTTTTTTTATTTGACCTTTGACCATTAACCTTCCAGTCCCAGCTCCTTAGCCGAGATTTCGCGCATCTCCACTTTGCGGATTTTGCCGGAGATGGTCATGGGAAAGTCGTCGACAAACTTCCAGTATTTGGGGATTTTATAGGTGGCGATTTGGTTGGTGCAATACTTTAATAATTGTTCTTCGGTTACCTCAAAGCCTTCGCGCACTTTGACCCACGCCATTACCTCCTCGCCGTATTTGGCGCTGGGAACACCTATGATATATACGTCGGCTACGGCTTCGTGCGAGATAAGAAACTCCTCGATTTCGCGGGGAGAGATGTTCTCGCCGCCGCGAATGATGACGTCCTTAATGCGACCGGTGATTTTCACATAGCCCTCGTCGTCCATCGTTGCCACGTCGCCCGAATGCAGCCAGCGCTGTTTGTCGATAATAGCGGCCGTGTCTTCCGGGTTGTTCCAATAGCCAATCATGACCGAATAGCCGCGCGTGCAAAACTCGCCCGCCGTGCCGCGTGGCACCACATTGCCCGCCTCGTCCACAATCTTAATCTCCACATGCGGATGCACTTTGCCGACGGTGCTTACCCGCCGTTCAATATCGTCGTCGGCCAAACTTTGCGTCGATACGGGCGAGGTTTCGGTCATGCCGTAGCAGACTGTAATCTGCGACATGTTCATCTTCGTCTGCACCTGCCGCATCGTATCGATCGGGCAGGGCGAGCCGGCCATGATGCCGGTGCGCAGGTTTGAAAAATCGTAACGGTCAAAATTCGGATGCTCCAATTGCGCAATAAACATGGTGGGGACGCCCAGCAACGACGTGCATCGCTCGTCCATCACGGTTTTCATCACGGCTTCGGGGTCAAACGATTCGCCGACAATCACCATGCACGCGCCATGCGACGTACAGGCCATATTGCCCAGCACCATCCCGAAGCAGTGGTAAAACGGAACGGGGATACACACCCGGTCGTGTTCGCTGTAATACATGCGTTCGCCGATAAAAAAGCCGTTGTTTAAAATATTGTGATGCGAAAGCGTAGCGCCTTTCGGGTAGCCGGTTGTGCCCGATGTATATTGAATATTGACCGCGTCGTCGAACTGCAGCGACTGTTCACGTTCGGCCAGTTCGGCGTCGCTGATTTTGACGCCGGCGCGAATCATCCGCGCCCAATCGTCTTCAATAATAAGCGTCCGGTTGGGATAATTGCAGAACGGGCGCACGCGGTTGAGCAACTCAATGTAATCGGTTTGCCGGAAATGCGATGCGGCAATCAGCAAATCGATTTGCGACTGCTCCATGGCATACCGCAGGCCGGTGGTCTTATAGCCCGGATTGATATTGACCATAATAGCGCCGATGCGGGCGGTGGCGTACTGCACCAGTACCCATTCCGCGCGATTGGCCGCCCAAATGCCTACGCGGTCGCCGCGGCGGATGCCGTAGCCCATCAGACCTTTGGCCAGTTCGGTGGTCTGGTCCCAAAACTGCCGGTAAGTGGCACGATAGCCCTGCTCGACGACCACCAGCGCTTCGCGGTCGCCATACCGGGCGACAATTTGTCGCAAATTTTCCCCGATAGTCTCGCCTTTCAGCGGCGTATCGCAGGTTCCATGCATGTAAGATAATTGTTTCATCATTCGTTTTTTATTCTTTTTTATTAAAAAAATATGTTAGCGAATGCAAAGGAACAACATGCCGGCTTTTCCACAAAATAAAAGGGGGAAATAGCCCGTTGATGGGGCAAGATAGCCCTGTGTGGGGTGAAATTCGGAATACAGGGGCGAATTTTTTATTGATTCCCGGCCATTGAAGACAGCATAACTGAGCCTCACGATGTGTTAATCGTGCATTACTACAGAGTAATCGTGCATTACTGCACAGTAATCATGCGTTACGGTATAATACCGTCAAACAGCAAACGATGAGTCATTCGGATCCTTCTCCGAATGGTTTTTGTTGTTACAGTGCATTTGGATTGAGGACGCCGGCGGCATGCTGCATCACGGAAACAACGCGGTCGCACCAGGCGTCGAACGCCTCGTCGGCCGGCCGGCATTCCTTGTGGGAGAGGATGTAATCGACGGTCTCCCGAATCCCCCGGTCGAAGCGGACAGTGGCGGTGAAGCCGGGTACCATGCGTTTTAATTTCGTATTGTCGAAGACGAGGGAATGGGCTTTGTCGCCCAACAAATTCGCCGTATAATCGTACGGGCTGCAAGCTGCCAGCAGTTCCGACGGGACGTGCAGGGCATTCAACGGCACGTGCAGCGCCTGCGCCGTACATTCGTAAATTTGATTCCACGTCAGTACCTCGTCCGATGTAATTTGTACCGTTTCGCCGATGGCGTGGATATTGCCCGTGAGGCCGATGAATGCCTGTGCGAAATCGCGGCTGTGGGTCATCGTCCAGAGCGATGTACCGTCGCCGTGGATAATCACCGGCTTGCGCTCGAGCATCCGCTGCAGCACCTGCCAGCTGCCGTTAGCCCCGCGGACGGCCACCGGCGCCGCCAGCTCGCAATACGTATGACTCGGCCGGACAATGGTCGCAGGGAACAGCCCGCGGCGGTAGAGCGAGAGCAGGTATTCTTCGCAGGCAATCTTATCGCGTGCGTACTGCGAGTAAGGATTGGCCAGCGGTGTTGCTTCCGAAATGCGGTAATCGGCCGGCGGTTTCCGGCAGGTCGATGCCGAACTGATAAAGATGAACTGCCGCGTGCGCCCCCGAAAGAGCCGGTAGTCGCGTTCGAGATGCGCCGGCACAAAGGCAATAAAATCGGCGACGGCGTCAAATTCCAGGCCGTCGATCAGGGCTGCCACCTGCTGTTCGCTGTTGATGTCGGCCGTGAGCGACACGGCGCCTTCGGGTACGCGGCTGTTCCGGTTCCCGCGATTGATAAGGTAAAGCTCGTGCCCTGCCGCCAGCGCCGCCGCCGACACAGCCGTACTGATAGTACCCGTGCCGCCGATAAATAACAGTTTCATAACATGTGTTTCTTGTGCAACGGCAGGGAAGAGAGGCAGAACCGCTCCCGCCACAGCATCCAAAGTTAATCGTTAATTCCCCGAATTCGTTTTTCCCACTTCCAGGCGGAGCGCAGGGTGTCTTCTATTGTTTCGGTCGCCTGCCAGCCTAAGGCGCTGTTGGCTTTCCGGGGGTCAGCCCAGACCTGTTCTATATCGCCGGCGCGCCGTCCGACAATCTTAAAAGGCAGCGCCGCGCCGGTCGCCTGCCGGAAGAGGGCGATGAGTTCCAGCACCGACAGCCCGCGCCCCGTGCCGATGTTAAAGGCTTCGACGGGCGCCGTATTCTTCCCTTCGAGCAGGTAATTGACCGCCGACACATGGGCGCGCGCAAGATCGACGACATTGATATAGTCGCGGATGCAGCTGCCGTCGGGTGTTGCATAGTCGTTGCCGAATACGCTTAATTCCTTGCGGATACCGGCGGCCGTTTGGGTAATAAACGGCACTAAATTTTGCGGCACGCCCACCGGCAGCTCGCCTATTTCGGCCGACGGATGCGCGCCTATCGGATTAAAATATCGCAGCAGGATGCTTTGCAGTGCAAAGCCCGCCGCCGCTGTGTCGCGGATAATCTCTTCGCAAATCTGTTTCGTATTCCCGTAGGGCGATATGGCCGGTTTGACGGGCGCATCTTCGGTTACCGGCAGCCTGTCGGGCTGGCCGTAAACCGTACACGACGACGAGAATACAAAATGCGCGATGCCGCGGTGGAGCATCTCGTCGAGCATGTTAATCAACGACTGCAGGTTGTTGTGATAGTACTTCAACGGCTGATGGACGCTTTCGCCAACCGATTTGGAAGCGGCAAAATGAATGGCGGCGACAATGCCCGGCCAGGCATCGAACACGCCGGCAAGCGCCGGACGGTCGCAGCAATCGACCTGCGCAAAATGCGGACGGATACCCGTAATCCGGGCTATGCCGGAAAGAACTTCGACCGTCGAGTTCGACAAATTATCGACAATAACGGCTTCAAAACCGGCCTGCTGCAAGGCCACTACCGTATGCGAACCGATATAACCGGCGCCGCCCGTAACAAGAATAAGAGGTTTTTTCATCATATAAAATTTAGGACAAAGGTACGTATTAGATTTTGAATTTTAGCCTTTCCATTTCCAATCGTCAATATAAAAATGCGTACCTTTGCGGCGTAATTTTAATTTATATGGCAAAAACAACTCCCCCCCCCTTAACAAAACGGACAATTGAAGCGATTGCTCTCGAAGCAGGCAAAATGCCGCCTCATGCGCCGGATTTGGAGAAAGCAGTACTCGGCGCGCTGATGCTCGAAAAAGACGCTATCGACGAAGTGCAGGACCTGCTCGCGCCCAAAACGTTCCACAACGAAGGGCATGAAAAAATATTTGCGGCCATCCAAGCCCTCTCGCAGCGGCATGAGCCGGTGGATATGCTGACGGTCGCCGCAGAATTGAAAAAGAAAGGTCATCTGGACGAAATCGGCGGCCCGTATTATCTCTCGCAACTAACGATGACGGTCGGTTCGGCGGCGCATGTGGAATACCACGCCAAACTGCTGTCGGAAAAATATATTCAGCGGCAGCTAATCACCGCGTCGTCGGAAATACAGCGCGATGCCTTTGAAGAGGACGCCAATGTAACGACATTGCTCGACGACGCCCAGCAGAAAATATTTGAAATCGCCGAAGGCAATATTCATCGTGAAACAGAGCACGTCAATACCATCATCGAGCGGTCGATTAAGGCGCTCGAAGAAGCGCAGACGAAGGAAGACGGCTTTATCGGTATCCCGTCGGGCTTCACGAAGCTCGACCGCGTGACGCAGGGCTGGCAGCCGTCGGACTTAATTATCGTCGCCGCACGGCCGTCGATGGGAAAAACGGCCTTCGTGCTTTCGATGGCGCGCAATATCACCGTCGATCACAACCTGCCGGTGGCGTTCTTTTCGCTCGAAATGTCGTCGGAGCAATTGGTCAAGCGGCTCATGGCGAGCGAAGCCGATATTGCTTCGGAGAAGATTCGCGGCGGCATCAAAATGGAAGCCTACGAGTGGCAGCAGCTCGAGGCCGGACTGCAAAAACTGCGGGAAGCTCCGCTCTTCATCGACGATACGCCGGCGCTGTCGATTTATGAATTTCGTTCCAAAGCCCGCAAATTGGTCGCCTCGCACAAAGTGCAAATGATATGTATCGACTACCTGCAGTTGATGACCGGCCCGCCCGAACTGCAAAAAGGCATCCGCGAACAGGAAGTATCGGCCATATCGCGGTCGCTGAAAGCGATTGCAAAAGAGCTGAACGTGCCGATTGTCGCGCTCTCGCAGCTGAACCGCTCGGTCGAAGCACGCGAACGCAGCAAGAAGCGCCCGCAGCTGAACGACCTCCGCGAATCGGGCGCTATCGAACAGGATGCCGACCTCGTGCTGTTCATCCACCGCCCCGAATACTACGGCATGAACGACGAAGAATACGGAGAAAATACCGAAGGCCTGGCCGTAATCATGATCGCCAAGCACCGTAACGGCGCGACGGGCGACGTGCGGTTGAAATTTGAACACCGGCACGCGAAATTTGTCGATTGGCCTTACGAAGACGCCGCCGCCACGACATCCAATATCAGTACCACCGCGCAAAACGTCTATCGTTCGGCGATGGGTGCGTCGAAAAAAGGGAGCAAGGCAAAGGAAGCGAAAACAAATGAGTCGGCCGGCAGCGGTATCGAATACAATGCGACGTTCGAGCCCGATACTTCCGACCCGTTCCCCGGCCCGCCGCCCGTCAAAGATGCCTTTTAAGATGGAACAGCCGTCGCCCGACAACCGCCCGCCGGCGCTGGGCGCCTCCCGCTGCGTGATTATCGTCGCCGGCGGACAGGGACTGCGCATGGGCGCCGGTATCCCGAAGCAGTTTTTGCCGCTCTCCGGCAGACCGCTGCTGATGCACGCGATGACCCCATTTATCCGTTACGACGCCGCGATAGCTATTGTTGTCGCCCTGCCCGCTGCGCACATCGACCGCTGGCAGCAGCTCTGCGAGGCTTGCCGATTTGCGGTGCCGCATCGCACAGTGGCCGGCGGCGACACCCGCACCGCTTCGGTACGGAATGCGCTGGCCGTAGCCGACGCGGATTTTATCGCCGTCCATGATGGCGTCCGCCCGCTCGTATCGGTTGATGTCATTGCCCGCAGCTTCGACACGGCGGCGCTCCACGGCAGCGCCGTACCTGTGATACCCGTTACCGATTCGCTGCGCAAAAAAACAGGCGACGCCAGCCACAGCATCCCGCGCGAAAACATCTGCGCGGTACAGACACCGCAGGTTTTCCGCGCCGACTGGCTGCGCATCGCTTACAAAGATACGGCCGATGCCGTCTTCACCGATGACGCATCGGCCGTTGAGGCCGCCGGATTTGCCCTCAAACTCATCGACGGCAGTCGCGACAATATAAAAATTACGGAGCCCGACGACCTGCCCGTCGCCGAAACATGGATGGCGCTCCGGCGTTAGCCCTACTTCCCCGCCGCCTTTGCCTTCCGCCCGGCTTTTTTCTGCGCCGGCGCAGCGCCTGCGGCCGATTTGGCTTTGGGCGTCCGCTTATCCTTGACCCATACCTGCCGCTCAAAAATCTGGTCGAGCGAAATAATCGTTTCCGTTTTGCTCACATTCGGAAGATTGAGTATTGTATTGAGCAATACATCCATCAGATGCTCGTGGTCGCGGCAAAAGAGCTTTAACAGCAGCGCATAATCACCCGTCACAAAATGGCACTCGACCACTTCGGGGATCTTTTGAATGGCCTCCACCGTGCCGGGATAAAGCCCTGACTGCAAAAGATGAACGCCCACAAAAGCGCATACGTCAAAACCCAGCGCCGGCGGTTTGACCAGCAGCCGGGCGCCGGTGATAATGCCGGCGTCTTCCATTTTTTTCACGCGCTGATGCACCGCCGCCCCCGAAATCCCGCATTCGCGGGCTATTTCGAGATAAGCCATCCGGGCATTCTTAATTAAAAAGCTGAGAATTTTCTGATCCAGCGGATCAATCTTGTAACGGGTACTCATAGTCATCAAATTTAAGGCACAAAGATACATGAAATTATTGAAAATTCGATACTTTTTACCAATCCCTTAAATTATTTCTATCTTTGCAGACGGACTTTAGACTTTTAGACTAACAGAACATGGACAGCTACACGGACTTTAGACATTTAGACTAACAGAATATAGACAGCTACACGGACTTTAGACTTTTAGACTAACAGAATATAGACAGCAAAACGGAATGGAGACAACAATCCTTATAAAAAATAATTTTCTACCCGGAATCATGACGTGTGACGGGGTAGTTAACAGTTTTCTACCCTGTCGTCAGGCTGTATTCCGTGTAGAAAACTATTTTCTGCAAGGGTTGCAGGCTACAGTCCGTGTAGAAAACTGTTTTCTGCAAGGCCGCACCCCGCAAAGCCGTCTATTATCTATCAATCTGCAAGGCCGCACCCCGCAAAGCCGTCTATTATCTATCAATCTGCAAGGCCGCACCCTGCGAAGCCGTCTATTATCTATCAATCTGCAAGGCCGCAGCCCGCGAAGCCGTCTATTATCTAAAAGTCTATTGTCTTGCACCCCGCAAAGCCGTCTATTATCTAAAAATCTATCAGTCTTAAAGTCTAAAAATCTATTGTCTAAAAATCTTTTGTCTAAAAATCTATTATCTATTGTATAAAATGTTAGAAAAACCAAGAACCTATTACTACCGGAATACCGGGCATCTCGAATTTCACGAAATCATATACCGGATTTTCGACCAGTACCGCGACCTGCTCGATGCACCCGCCGAACTCGCCGCCTACAAGCTCGCTATCGAACGTGAAACGGAGGTCATTAACTATGTCTTTGTGAACTCCTATACGAGAAATAAAAAACAGTTGAACAGGGAGCGTAAAAGGGTATTCCGGTGCCTGTTCGGTATCGTGCGCATTTATTGTAAGCACTTTGAGCCGACCGTGCGCGACGCCGCCGAGCACCTCAGCGTGCCGATAGAAGCCTTTGAACACCTGCTCCAGCTGGCCTACGACTCCACGACGACCGCTATCGACGCCGTCCTCGAAAACCTGCGCAGCGCCGACTACCTGCCGGCCTTGCAGATGCTTCACCTCACCGACTGGGTCGATGAGCTTAAGCGCCTCAATGAGGCGTTCAAAACCGATGCCGACCATACTATTGATGAGGGCATGGCCCGCCCCAAAACGCCCCTCAAAACCCTGCGCCGCACCACCGACCTCGCCATGCGCGCCCTCGCCGGGCGCCTCACTTCGCTCATCACCATCAATGAAACGACCGACTACAGCGCGCTCGTGAGGCATTGGAACGTTACCGTGCATCATTATAATATCGTGCTCTTCGAGCATTACGGGCGGCTGCATGTGCGTCCCAGCATTGCGACGGCTTACGTCGCCCCGATCGCGCCCGAACCTTACACCGGCAGCCCCATATTTGTGATCCCGGAACTCCGCCTCACCGTCGTTCATTACGGCGTCGAAACGACGGTCGAGCTGCTCTTCGGGCGCGACTTCACCCTCACCTACGAGGACAATATCGAGCCCGGCTTAGCCACGATTTTTATTTCCGGTATCGGAAATTATTCCGGACAAACAATCGTAACTTTTAATATTGTATCATGACCCGCCGCCTGTCTTTTTCCCCGTCAGGGGATCTGTATTTCCTAACGGAAGATGCGTCAAGCGCGGTTCACCGTTCACCGTTCATCGTTCATCGTTCACAGTTCATCGTTAAAAATTTAAGGCATTATGTTTACATTTCTCGCAGCGCTTGCTTTTATGACGGCCATGTATTTCGTCTATGGCAAATATGTTGACCGCGTCTTTGCGCCCGACGCCAGCCGCCCCACACCGGCAACGACCCTCTTCGACGGGGTCGATTATGTACCGATGTCGAATAAGAAAATATTCCTCATCCAGTTTCTTAACATTGCGGGCTTGGGGCCTATCTTCGGCGCCATTATGGGCGCGATGTACGGGCCGGTGGTCTTTCTGTGGATTGCCTTCGGAACCATCTTCGGCGGAGCCGTACACGACTACCTTTCGGGGATGATTTCCCTCCGCAGCGACGGCAAAAGCCTGCCCGAAATCATTGGCGACCAGTTGGGGCTGTCCGTCAAACAGGTTATGCGCCTCTTCACGATCATCCTGATGATACTCGTCGGCGTAGTCTTTGTTTCCGGCCCTGCCGACCTGCTCACGAAGCTCACCGGCGGCGCTATCGACTACCGCCTCTGGATTGCCATTATCCTTTGCTACTACATCGCGGCGACGCTTTTTCCTGTCGATAAAATCATCGGGCGCATTTACCCGCTCTTCGGCTTTGCGCTGCTGTTTATGGCGGCGGGCATCCTCACGGCTATGCTTTTTCATCATCGCGACATGACCGAACTCACCTGGGACACCCTCGGCAACCGGCACCCCGCTGCCGCCTCCCTGCCGCTCCTCCCGATGCTGTTTATTTCCGTCGCTTGCGGCGCCATATCGGGATTCCACGCCACACAGTCGCCCCTGATGGCACGATGTATGAAAAATGAGACCGCCGGCCGCAAAATTTTCTTCGGCGCGATGGTCGCCGAAGGCATCGTCGCGATGATATGGGCTGCCGCCGCAATGGCCTTTTTCAAAGGACTCGACGGCTTTCACGCATTCATGGAAACCAACAATAACAGCGCCGCCGTGGTGGTCGATAAAATTTCGCACGACTGGCTCGGCGCCGCCGGCGCCATCCTCGCGCTGCTCGGCGTCGTCGCCGCGCCAATCACCTCTGCCGATACCGCCTTCCGCTCCGCACGCCTTATCATTGCCGACATCCTCCGGTACCCGCAGAAACGCCTCAAAAACCGGATTGTCATCTCCGCCCCGCTCTTTGCCCTGTGCTTTGTTCTGCTGTTGCTCAGTCAGAAAAGCTTCGACATCATCTGGCGTTATTTTGCATGGAGCAACCAAACGCTGGCCGTATTTACGCTATGGGCGATAACCGTATATCTCGCCAAAGAACATAAAAACTACCTGCTCACACTCATTCCCGCCCTCTTTATGACCCTCGTTTGCAGCACTTACATCCTCATTGCCAAAGAAGGTTTTTCGCTTCCGCACACCCTCTCCTACGCCCTCGGCGGCGGCGTTACGCTCCTCCTGCTCTGGTTATTTTTTAAGAAAATAAAACCGCTGCGCGGGATGAAACGATGAATGATGATAAAATGAATGATGATACAATGAATGATGATAATAAATGCGCCGTCAGCCTGACATTTCTTGGCACAGGCACATCGCAGGGCATACCGGTTATTGCGTGTAACTGTCGGGTATGCCGTTCTGCCGATGCCCGCGACCGGCGCCTGCGTGCGTCGGTATTATTCGACGTCGCACAAGGCTCATGCCATGCCCGCCTGCTGATCGATGCCGGCCCCGATTTCCGTCAACAAATGCTTCGCGCACAGGTTACCCGCCTCGACGGCATCCTCCTCACCCACGAACACAAAGACCACACCGGCGGCCTCGACGATGTCCGCGCCCTGAACTATACGACCGGAAAGCCGGTCGATGTATATGCCGAAACACGTGTACACGACGCCCTTAAGCGCGAGTACGCCTACGCCTTTGCCGAGCATAAATACCCCGGAGTCCCCGAATTTAACCTCTGCACCATTGACGAAGACCCGTTTACTATCAACGGAATTGAAATAATACCTGTCCGCGTATGGCATCACCGGTTGCCCGTCTTGGGGTTCCGGATCGGCCGCCTGGCCTACATCACCGATGCGAGCCGTATCGACGAGCGCGAGAAGGAGAAACTGCAAGGATTAGATATTTTGGTATTGAATGTCATCCGGCGCACGCCGCACCTGTCGCACTTTTCCTTACCCGAAGCGCTGGCGCTGTACGACGAGCTGCAACCGAAGCGGCTATACCTCTCGCATCTCTCGCACCAGATTGAACCGCACGCCGAACTCGCCGCCGCCCTGCCGCCCAACGTCCTGCCGGCTTACGACGGATTAACAGTTACCGGTTATTGAGCCGTGATGCAAAAAAATAAGCCGCCAATAATTAGCGGCTTATTCGTGTTTCGCGACCCCGACAGGATTCAAACCTGTAACCCTCTGATCCGTAGTCAGGAACTCTATTCAGTTGAGCTACGGGGCCATTAATTATCTTACAGTTACAACAGGGGAAGATGCCTGAAGGCTGACATTTATTCTATTTTGGCGTCTTCTACCGCCAGCGCAACTCTCTTTTCCTTAATACGCGCCTTCTTTCCCGTAAGATTACGCAGGTAGTAAATACGCGCACGACGCACTTTCCCTACTTTGTTCAATTCAATATTTTCAATAAAGGGCGAAAACAGCGGGAAAATACGCTCCACCCCTACCCCATTTGAAATCTTCCGCACTGTAAAGGTTTGCGTTGTCCCTGCGCCTTTCCGCTGGATACATACTCCCCGAAACCTCTGCAAGCGTTCCTTACTTTCCTCCTTTATCCGGTAAGTAACCGTAACTGTATCTCCCGCCTTAAAGGCCGGATGATTTTTTATCGTTGTAGCAAATGCCTGTTCGGCAATCTTTAATAAGTCCATTTCTTTTACTGTTTTTAGGCAACATTACAAGGTATAAACCGGTTGTAAGCGGTTGCGTTTTTATTTTGGGGTGCAAAGGTAAGGATATTTTTGACGATGTGCAAATTTTTTTTAGTTCCTACCTTCTTTTTCCGTTCACAAAAAAGAAAACCGCCTAATTTATTAGACGGTTTTCCTTTACAATCAAATTAAATGTCTAACAATTTCAAACAAATTTATTTCACCACAACGTATGTAACATAGCGATTAGGCGCATGTTCTTTTTCCGTGCAGGTTACACCCGGCGCGCAAACGCAATTATTAACCAGGCGCGCATAGGCATATCCTTTCGTTGAAATACGTCCGGCATCAATGCCCTTGCCAACCAGATAACCTTTCACGGCATCGGCGCGATTTTGCGACAACTTCAAGTTATACGAATAAGAGCCTCTGCAATCGGTATGACCCGATATTTCAATGTTCAGCGACGGGTTATTCTGTAAGTAAGCCAATAGCTTGTCGATTTCCTTAGCGGCATCGGGACGAATATTGTACTTGGCCAAATCAAACAGGATGGCGATTTGCGGCCCTTCCGCCGTCTTTTCCGCATCTATCGCACGAGCGCCAATCTTATCCAATGTCAGCACAGAGCCGTTGTAAGCCGAAGGTAATTTTTCCTTTTCTTCCAGCGGAACATATTCCGGCTTGCTTACATTGAGGTCATACAATTTTTCGGGCAGGTAAACGACTGCTTCGCCGGCGGCATTGGTTGCTACGGTCTTCACATCTTCGTTGTTCAGGTAAGTTACCAGTGCGCCTTCAATCGGAGCGCCGGCTTTATCCTGTACCCGTACGGATGTCTTCCGTTCCGGCGCTTCGGGAATTTCAAAATAATAAATGCGGTCGGCGCCATCGTAACGGTTCGACGAAAGATAGCCCGTACGATCGGTAATGAAGGTAACGGCAAAATCGTCGCCTTTGGAATTGAACGGCGATATGCGTACCGGCGTCGAAAACTGGCTGTTTACAACCGCCACTTTAAACACATCCAAGCCTCCCATCGAAACATAGTTCGACGAGTAATAAAAATTCCCCTGCCTGTCGAAACGCGGCGAACGTTCGTCGGCATCCGAATTGATTTCCGGGCCTAAGTTTTCCGGTTCGCTCCAAGTGTCGCCAACCCGTTTACTTCTCCAAAGATCCAAGCCACCGATTCCTCCCGGACGATCCGATGCGAAATACAGGAAGCCGTCTTCTCCAAGCCAGGGGTCGCCCGACGAGAACGAGTCGCTGTTATACGGAAAATCTACCGGGGCACCCCATTTACCGTCGCTTCCTTTTGTCCGCGACAGTATCTGCAACGGATAGTGCATCTCGCTGCTCAGGAAGAAGCCCTTTTTAATCTTTATCGCTTTATCTCCCGACACGGCATAAAACAACTCCTTACCGTCTTTCGACAGGAAAGGCGCGCCGATATAGCTTTTTTGATACTCATCGTCGGGGAAAAGCGCCCGCAATTTTTTATTGGCATCCAATACCAACAAGCGGGTTACTACATCGCCCGAATAATTTCTGGCCTTTACAAATCCGGTATTCGAAAAGATAATCTCTCCATTAGTTCCCGGAATAGCGCCCCAATCTTCTCCGTCGGTGCCGGTTTCTATCTGCGTAAGTTTATATTGTTGCGTCTGTGCGCCGGCCGTCCATACAAAGGCCGACAGAGCAACTACTAATAATAGCTTTTTCATATTCACTAAATTTAAGTTCATGTTGGTTGTTGCTAATTAAAAATATCTTGGTGTACTATATTTACGTTTGGCCCCTGTCAGGTAATAACCCAGCGACACTTCAAACGTGCCATTGTAGGTATTCGCCAAATGATTCAAATCAAAGTCATACGCGACACCCAACCGGATGCGTTCCGTAATGAATGCTTCTGCTATCAACGCGATGGCATTATTTTGTTTCGTGTCTTCAAAGCCCGCTTTCGGAATGATCCCCGTCCGGTAGCTTGCGCCAATCCAAAAACGGTTTACAATCATCAACATGGCATTGATGTCAAACGTTATCGGGCTTTTGAAGTCTGTCTTTAACAGCGTGGATGGCATTAATGCCAAATTCTTCGTCAAAGGAATCATCCCGCCAAAGGTTAAGAAATAACCCGGGTCGGTGCGCATTACTAAAAGCGAAGTTTTAACTTCCGTTTTATTCGGCACAAGGCTCATCACCGAAAAGCCGGCATAAAACTGCGGCATATCGAAATAAACCCCGACATCTACACCCGGTCGCCATTCATTTTCAGTCGAAGCAACTAATGGATCTTCATCCACTTTGCTTTTATCTACCGCGTAATGCAGCGCGCCGCCCGTTAAACCGAAACTTAAACGAGAGCGGTCGCCTGTATTAAACCGAAATGCATAACTGAGCATAACGCTATTCGTTGTAAATGGGCCTATCTGGTCATTGGCATACACCAACCCTAAATTCGACCCGCCGGCGATTCTGCCGTCGATACTCAACATGGTGGTGTTCGGTGCGCCTTTAATACCCACCCATTGGTTTCTGTAAATCAAATGGGCGTACATGTTTTCTTTGTATCCTGCATACGCCGGATTGATATACAACCCATTGAACATATACTGTGAAAACTGAGGAATTTGTTGTGCTTTTGCCGGGAATAAACCTGCCAGCACACTCATCACACTAATTAGGAGAATTATCTTTTTCATCTTTTAAAGGTTTGATATTTTTTTATCTATAAAACCATTTAAAGTTTCCGGGCGCGATTGCCCGGAAACTCTAACTGTTTGCTTTAATCTTTCTTTAATGTTATATACCCTGTTTTCACAGTTGTTAGCTTATTATGGTCGGTTAGCTTCAGTTTGTAGAAGTAAACGCCATCCTGTAGCTTTTCGCCCGTGAAGCTATTGTTGTAATTCTTCATATAGAAGACCTGGTTCCCCCAACGGTTGACTATCGTCAGTTCGTTGGACAGATACTCGTCAAGGCCTTTGATTACCAATATATCATTCGAGCCATCGTTATTCGGAGTTAATACATTGGGTACAACTATCGTATTTATTACAATCACTTCCACCTGATTCGAAGTAGCGTCGCAACCCGGCAACGATGATGCTACGACGGTATAGACACCGGCATCGTAGATTTTCACCGGATTAAACTGCAACGAATTACCTGTTTCACCCGTTATTTCATACCCGTTGTGATACCACTGGTAGGAATACGCAGAGGAATAGTTGTCAATAATAATACCCGTACTTTCATCCTTGCGGACACGTATGATAGTATCTTGGTTGGCAGAGCTAAAGATAACCGGCGCCGGAGGTCTCGGCACAACGATTACCACCACTACTTCACTGTCTGTCGATTCACAATTTTGCGAACTGACTGTCCTTACCGTATAAGAACCACCCGCCGTAGCCGAATAGGTCAAGCCTGTAGCACCCGCTATCGGATTACCGTTCAACGACCATTTGTAGCTCGCTACATCGAAGCCGCCACTTACTACAGCTGTCAGTTCTACGGCATCGCCTTCGCAAATCTTCAACTCGCCTCCCGGAAGGATAAGCGGTTGCGGCGGCAGCGGATGTACGGTTAACGTAATCGCATTACTTTCATCCGACAGACATCCATCCCTGCTCACGAAGCGAAGCGTGTAAGTACCCGTTTCCGTTGGCTGGTACGAAGAAGCCGTTGCAAATGGAATTTCAACACCATTTTTATACCATACAATCGTATTGGTTCCAACAGTCGTTGTGGTGGATAATGTCGGCACGTTGCCTTCGCATACGGTCGTTGCCGTACCCGAGGAAACGATAGCCGGCGTTACCGGTTTCGGATTAACCGTTACTACCACCTCGCCGCTCCGGGTCGAAGTACAGCCTTCTGTGCTGATAGCCTCAACCGTATAGGTTGTGGTGGTGGTCAGCGCCGGAGTCGTGTAAAGACTGGCGGTTGCGCCGCTAATCGACAAAGTGCCTGCATACCATTGATACGAGATAACCGAATTGTCGGAGATGGTTGATACCGCTGTCAGCGTTACCTGTTCTTCTGCGCAGATGATTACCGATTGTGCCGGCGTTACTACCGGAATGGTCGGTACCAGATTCACGGTTACCGTGACAGTATTGCTTTCATCGGATTCACATCCGTCGGCACTGATAGCCACCAGCGAATATTCGCCCGATTCGTATGCAATAAAGGAGTTAGCCGTCGGCGCGGTGTTCAGGGTAGCGCCGTCTTTATACCAGCGATAAGTTGTTCCGTTCGGACGGGTTACTACATCACTGATGACTACATTACCACCAGCGCAGAAAGTAGTAACGCCTGATGTATCCAATACCGGAAGAACCGGTTTCGGATATACCGTATAGCTCCAGTCGGCTAAAGCATTGCTTTCGCATCCGGTGCTCAGGTAGCGGTTGCCTACTTTATAATGATAAGTGCTATCGTCGGCCGTGCTCAATACGGGCTCCGTAATTGTTGCCGAACCGTCGGACAGATACCATACATATTCATAACCTTGCAGCGCTGTCGGTAACGACGGAGGCGTTGTTCCCTGACAAGCTGTGAGCGGAGTCAATATCGGCGCTTCGGGCAGCGGATTTACGTTAATACGTATATCGGCCGAAGCGGTGCAAACACCTGCCGGATAGTCGTTATAGAATTTTTCAGCCTGTACCGTATAGGTTACGCTCTGGCGGATATCCTGTACCAGCGGCACAATGGGAGCTACCGACACTACGGTTGTCCAGTAAGTCAGGGTATCGTCGCCCGAGTGGGACGCTACCAGCGTGGACAAATCCACATCACTGCCGTAGCAGACAGTCGTATCGCGAGCAGCGACGGTCGGTACGGCGCGTACTATGGAAGTAAACGTCGCCCTTGGGCCTTCGCAGTACGGATAAGTATTGCTCCGCAGCGCTATTTCGTAAGTCGTTATGCCTACCGCACTCGTCGATAATACCGGCGGATAAGCCAGGGCGACCGAACTGCCCGGCACGTACCACTTCAGATCCAAATGATCCGGGTCATGCGATACCGGCAAAGCAGGCGCTTCGGCACCAGCACAAGCCGCTACAGTCAAGTCATACAGCGGAGTTGCCGGTACCGGCGGAATAACAGGTATCACAAACCAGCCGTTGGTCGAGGTATAGACTATTGTCGGATCTACGTCATCAACAACCGCTACGGTATATTGTACCGTCCTTTCTATCACCGAACTGTTATGATTAACAATCCGCAACTGCAAGGTCGCCGAGTCGAGCGGTAAACGATACGCTCCGTTCGGATGGAAGCTAACTGCTCCGGTTGCCGGATCAATAACTAACGGCTTCCATACCGGCACATTGGGATCTACTGCCGGATCGGTTTCCAAATAATACAGGTCGAAGTATTGCACATCATCCACATTGGCAATGGTAATAATAGAATTTACATACGTCCCGACACAACTGCCCACGGTCGTTACCGTAAAGTCGGTCGTATCGCAGTTTACAATCTGGCCGTCAATTAAGCCATCTACTCCAATTGTCGGCAACGGACGTACGATTACCGTAATGGTATTGCTTTCATCGGATTCACATCCATACTCACTAATAACCACTGACGTATAGCTGCCCGATTCATACACAACGAAGGAATTAGTCGGCGCCGAATATTGCAACACACCGTCTTTATACCAGCGGTACGTGGTACCGACCGGACGGGTTATCGTATCTCTAAGTTCTACGGAACTGCCTACACAGAAGAAGGTCGTATCCAAGGCTACCAATACCGGAGTAACCGGTTTCGGATGTACCGTATAGCTCCAATCGGCCAACGAATCGCTTTCGCAACCAGTAATTATGTTACGATAGGCTACCTTATAATTATAGGTAGTATCTTTAAGCGTACTCATTGTCGGCGCGGCAACGGGGGTCAACGTGCCACCGGCGTTTAAGTACCACACAAATTCATAATCCTGCTGCACCGGCGTCGGTACCGACGGAGTCGGAGCCGTATCGTATTGGCAGGCTGTAAGCGGAGCCAATATCGGCGTTTCCGGCAGCGGATTTACGGTAATATGTATATCGGCCGAAGCAGTGCAAGTGCCTGCCGGAATACCGGTATAGAATTTTTCAGCCTGTAGCGTATAGGTTACGCTCTGGCGAATATCATTCACCGTTGAACCGGATAATTGAGTTATCGGCACTATCGTTGTCCAATAAGTTATCGCACTATCTCCTGCAACGGCGTCTATCAAAGTGGACAAATCCACATCATTGCCGTAGCATATAGTTGTATCGCGAACAGTGATAGTCGGTACGGCGCGCACTTCGTAAGTAAACGTCGCTTTCGGGCCTTCGCAGTTCGGAGAGACTTTGCTCCGCAACGCTATTTCGTAAGTTTCTACACCTACCGAGGCTGTTGATAACGTCGGCGCAGTTACCGTGCTGCCTGCCTGATACCATATCAGATCCAAATGATCCGGGTCATGCGATACCGGTGTCAGAGGCGCGACACCACCTTCACAGGCCGCTACCGTCAAGTCATAGTACGGTGCCGTCGGTTCTTGCGGGATAACGGCTGCAACAAACCAGCCATTGGCAGTCGCATAAGTTTCCGCCGGATTGGTTCCGACCACCGAAATGGCATACGGTACCGTCTGGTCTGCAAAAGAGGTATTTTTATTGATAATCCGCAAATCCAGGGTCGCCGAGTCTGTCGGTAACGGATAGGGAATGCCACTGGGGTGGAATATCGCTACACCGCCACTGGTAAAGGGCACCGGCTGCCATGAACTTTGAGTTGGGTCGATGGAACTGATTGCCCAATATTCCAAATCGAAATATTGTACGTTAACCGAATCAACCGTAATGAAGACATTCACTAACGAGTCGATACATCCGCCTACGGTAGTTACGGAAAATTCGGTTGTATCACAACTTATTATTTGACCGTCGGCCAAATTGTTCACGATAACAGAAGGTGGCGTTAAGGCTTTGAGCGTTACAATGCCATAGTTGCTTGCATATTCATCGCCTGTAGCTGCATCTATGATCGACACCTTATATACCAGTTCATCATCGAGGCCCGAGTAATTGTTGTTTACGATACGGAAATTCAAGGTCGTGTCATGAGAGAATCCATAGAACGGCCCAACCTGCGTACCGGAGGAATCAACCGAGAAGTCGAACCAGTCATTATAACCGTATGCTTCGTAGTACTGCATCAGGTAGTAGGACGTATCGGACGGGTTGAATATTTTCAGTTTCACGAGGGAGTTCGTTCCTTCGCGGCAACCGAGAACGGCGTTGATATTAAATTCTTCCCAGCCACAATCCAAAGTCGTAGCATTCGTATCAAGCCCTGCGTTAAAGAGCACTTCTACATTCGGCAGCGGAGCGATAACAATGGTAACCGTATCAAGGGTTACGGGATAGAGAACCGCATCGCTGTTATGCGTATCTACAATCGCCACCGTGTAGGAAAGCGTTTGTGCTACACCGGTATGGTTGTTATTGACAAGCCGGAAGCGGGCAGTAACAGGGTCGCCGTTGATCACATCGTCATTACCATAGAACGCGCCGTTAGTAAAGAACCGATTGGCATCTACATATTCATCATCGAAGAGGTATTGCAACTGTACAGCATCATCAATATTGCCTTCGGTGATTTGCAGTTTCACGACTTTGTTCGCCGACGGATCGCAATAATCCCACGCCGTCAAGTCGAATTTCACCGCATCGCAGAACAGGGTATCATTAACCAGCTTGTTCTGTAAATTCATTTCAAGTCCTTTGTAAGGATATACTACCAGCGTATCGCTGTATGGCCGGCCGACCGTTCTATTCGTATTTTGTGCCAGAACCAGGTCTATCGTATAAGGAATGCGAATGGTATCCGGACTAAAGGTATTGGTATTCGATATCGAAAACTCGAAATCTCCCGAAACGTTTGTTATAGGAGCACTGACATCGCTATACATTGTGCCGCCAACAAAGAACTGTTCCGCATCAACCAAACCTCCGCTATACGCAGTCCTGTACTTCAAATCAATATAGTCCAGATAGGTGTCATCCAGCGTAATGCGTATGCGTTTCTCGACCGTGTCATAACAGGCGTCCTTTACAAAATAATGCAGGAAGAACGACGACGTATCGCAAGCCACTATATTTGAGAACTCCGGACTTGTCGTCGGATCAGCGGTCTCTAACAGTTTCACATACGGTTGCGGTTTCAGGTAAATGGTGTCTTTCACAGAAACCAGCACGAGCGAATCCGATGTATTCACCAAATTCACCGTATAATAAACCGGCACTACCGAGTCACGCAGATTATCGCTAACTATCGAGAGATTTACAGAGGCATTGGCAACATTACCGATAGTATCGGCGCCACCCCATAGCACGCCCGTGCCATCGGGATTTGCTATGAACCAGCTATTCACAGGATCGCCCACGCCATCGTATAAGGTAAACAATCCTTCAACCGAATCGTTCTTCGTGTAATTGTCTATTACCAGCTGCAATATCTTATCGTTAGTACAGGTATTGTTTAGCATATTAATAGCTATACCACTCGGCGTGCAGGCTATCGAATCGACAGCAGCGACCGTCACAGTCAGCTCCGGCAGCGGATCCAGATAGACAACAATCGTATCGGCCTTGGGCGACAATTGGTTTCCAGTCAACGAATCTACGACGGACAATACAAATGTAACCGGAACTACACCGCCCGTGTGATTATTATTCGTTACACGGAACGGTATATTCACCGATTCTCCCTGTCCGAACACATCGCTCATGCCGTATAATGCACCACCTACGTAATAAGATGCTTGCACGTCATAGTATCCGGCGGGGAAGTTGGGGTCAGCAGGATTGCCGTTGTACCAGTAACTTAAGGTAAACAAACCTGCCTGTGACGGATTCGGAAGCTCAAGTTTTACAACCTTGGGTGTGTCGTAGCGCGCACAAGTCGTCTTATCCCATGCCTCTACAACAAAGTTTATCCGTTCGCAACACAGGGTATCGCTCGTCAGATAAGCACTCAAGTCGGTTTGCGCTCCGATGTGAGGCAGCACCACTATCGAATCCCGATAAGACTTACCGACACTTACCGTATTATCCGATGCCAGCACGAAATCAACCGTATAATAGATTACATGCTCGATAGTATCATAGATATTGGCGCTGATTACCCTGTAGTTAACAGTATCAGTTTTATTCGTAAACGGATAACCGCCCACCATAACTCCATTGTTAAAATAAGGAGCCATATCATAATAAGCGGTGGTGCCGCCAGCATGTTCAAACAAATAATCCAGGTAAACATACTTCAAGAGGTCGGCACTATCCAGCGTAATCCGTAATGTCAAGGCCGAATCTTTATAACATTTGCCTTTTGTATCAAATGAGATGGAGAAATGCGTCGTATCGCAATCTGCCGTCAGGCCTGTGGTAACAAGCTGGCTTGAATCCAGCAGTTTGATATACGGCTGCGGTAACAGAACCACCGTATCACGATACGAAGTTATCTCCGTCGTATCGGCATTGACTAAACTGAGGCGATAATAAAGCGTTACCGGGTTAATGCTGTCATTGGTGCTGGTTACACGGAATGTAACACCCGGAATCTGAACACCCGCAGGAATTGTATCGGGGCCAAACATATAGCCGCCATTTCCATTGACATGGAGGATCGAATCGATATTCACTTCTGCGTTGTAATTTTCATACCGCAGTGTAAACAAACCATCGACATCAACAAAATTTTCTATTTCTAACTTAAGGAGCGATATATTGCTGCATGTGCCGTTGATTGTGCTAACTACAATGGAGTCGCCCTGGCAACTTACCGTATCCAACGCCGGAGTAACATTTATCTTCGGCAATGCTTTCAGCGTAACATCAATCGTATCCTTAAGGAGATAAAGGGTATCTGCTACGGTTGTGCTATTTACAATAGATAAAACAAAACTTACAATCGAATCACTCCCCGACGTATTATTATTAATGATAGTGAACTCAATCGGATTTGAAATAGAATCGGTAAATACATCCTGCATACCGTACAATACGCCGGCGGTAAAGTGCTTATTAGCCGTATCCTTTACGCCTGATAACAATTCATATTCCAGATAAAACAGGTCTATATCATTCGTATCTAAAAGTCTTACCGCTACGGCTTTGCTTTTCCCTGCATCACAGAAATCCCATGCCGTAATGCTGATATCCTGACGCAGACAGGACACGGAGTCCACAATATCAATGTCTATGCCTTTATAGGGCAGCACACTCAACACGCCTTCCCACTTTGCGGCAACGGTTGTCAAATCTGATTGCACTAATTCTAGAGTATAAGGTATTTTGACCGTGTCAGAACTAAACGTATTCGTATTAGTCAGCCTAAACTGTACTTTGTCTTTCCAGTCGATAGTATTTATTGTATCATAAGGATCGCTGTACATTATCCCTCCGTTAAAGAACGGTTTTGCATCACCCCATGCATCATACTGGGCCGGCGGATAACTACTAGAAGTATCGATCCTGTATTCCAAACCTATATATTTTAAGGTATCCTGACTCGGGAATGTTATCCTTACAAAATTATCGTTACCTTGAGCACACGTCTCATATACGAGGGCTTCCAACCACATAACAATCGGATCGCAAGACAGTAAAGTATCCTTAAACGATCTCTGCGACCCGGCAGTATCGATCAGGCTTACGTGGGCCTTTGGCAACAGCACAATAGAATCGCGATGCGAGACTATCACTGAACTGTCTGCGTTGAGCAGGCTCAATGTATAATAGATCTCCTCCGGCCCCATGCCAGGTAAATGGATTAAATCTAATTTACTGGTTATAGCGAATTGAACATCCATAGTAACACCCTGCGGAATAACATCGGGGCCTATTATGGTGCCATCATATTTTACGAGGGAATCCACCAGATTAACCGTTCCATAACGTTCGTATGTCAGTGTAAACCAGTCTTTCATCGTATCTGCCACGAAATTCTCTATTTCCAATCGGAAGAGCGAACTACCGGCGCATGTATTGGCTGTGGTAACCCTAATGGTATCGGTCGCGCAGGCTACCGTATCCGGTGCAGTAACCTCTATCTTCGGCAACGCTGCCAATGTGAAGGTAATCGTATCCGTAGTATATAGTGTATCCCAAGTGTTTCGATTTACTATGGCCACGTTATATTTCACGTCTATAATGCTATCCGTAGTATTATTGTTCACAAGACGGAAGCGAATAGTATCCGAGAGATCGTAAAACGTATTGGGCAACCCATATATATAGCCACCTCCGTTATAATTCTTAACCGTATCATATTGGCCGGTGCCTACAGGATACTCATATTCCAGCCTGAAGTAGGCCGTATCGTTCGGATTTGCAAGTTGCAGCATAGGCACTTTATTAGCAACCGTGTCATCGCAGTAATCCCATGCCTGAATGGTGAAGGGCTGCTGGTCGCAGACTATAGTACCCGTCTCTAATCCTTCAATTTTTACACCGGGCTGCGGCATTACAAGGATTGAATCGGTGTAAGTTTCACCTATCTTCTCAACAATGTAGTCCGGGTAAAAACTGATAACATTCCAAAATTGTATATTATAGTTTACTACCTGCGGTATAAATGCAGTATCACTCCGGCCAACCATACTAATCGTGACGGTATCCGATTTCGTTACCATAGCAATAGTATTTTGCGGATGTAGTCCCGGATTATAAGTACCACCACCCGTATTCGATGTTATATACCACTCAACAAGCGTAGTATCAAGTGATATAGTAAAAAATTTGTAGGGCAACTCTTCATAACATGCACCCGTTGTTATGGCAACCAGTTGAAAGTCTTTCTCACAACTTACCGTATCCGGCTTAATGCCATCCCATTTGAAGTGCGGCTGGGGTTTGAGGTAAACGGTGTCTTTCACAACGGCTAATTCTACCGAGTCGTTGTTGTTCAGCAAATATACCGAATAGATAACCGGCACTAACGAATCGCGGGAGTTGAGGTTCGCGATTTTAAACGCTACACTGCCGCCGGTGGTAGTAGTAAGAGCCGCGTTCGCGCCGCTGAACCAGTGCGCGCCGGAAGCACTATCCACTGTTTCTGTTAGGCCCTCAACTGACGTCAGCCCATAGAGGCCGGCAACCGAATCGCCGGAGGCAAAATTATCTATTACAAACTTTAATGCTTTTGCGTTAGCGCACTCACTGGCGCCAACGGTTATCGCTATATTGCCCGGCGTCGCACACCCTACCGAATCAGGCGCTGAGGTGAGCGTTAATTTCGGCAGCGGAGACAGGCGGAAGGACATCGTATCGGTGGTATAATAAGTAGTAGTAGTCGTGGTCGCATTCACGATAGACACTACAAACTTTACCGTTTTCGCCGTGGACGACGTATCCTTATTACTTACGCGGAAGTTAATAACGGGGCTGATAGTGTCAAACGTATGCGTGAGACCGATTATAGCACCAGCGTTATAATCTTTAATGGTATGATAGGCCGTATCCCCAGAGGGAGTATCCCACAAATATTCCAGCGCAAATAATGACGTGTCCGGTATATTTGCAGCCACAAGCTGTAGTTTTACTGCTTTCATATTGCTCCGATCACAGAATTGCCATGCCTCAACCGTGAAGTCTTTGCGTTCGCAGACCATAGAAGAGTCTAAACCGGCAACTTTTACCCCTTCGTAGGGAAGTACCGTCAGCGTTCCCGAATACGTACGCCCGATTTCCTCAAAATCAGAGTTTCGTATTATCTTTATAGAGTAAGGAATTTTGAGCGTCTCGATACTATCCCTGTTGGCATTGGATAGCTTGAAGTAGAAACTGTCTATCTGTGCAGGGAGAAAAGTTCCGCTATACATTAACCCCACTCCATTATCCGTTGAATCAAATACCGACAGTTGATAACCAGGACCAGGGGTAACAGTAGAAGGATTGTACCATTCCAGTTTAACATCTTTAAACTGATTATCCCCTGTATTAGGCATGGTAAACAATATACGTATGGCATCCCCTTCATAACAGGTAGCGTCTGTTTTAGTGCGCACAAAAAATTCTACAGGATCACAACCTAACGTATCTAACGTTATCTCGTTTTGCGAGGAATCCGCCACTGTTATATACGGCTTCGGCAGGAGGACAATAGAATCTCGCGCTGTAGCAAACGTCGATTGCTTTAGGGAATCGTACAGACTCACCGTAAAGTAAATTGTCTTTGCCGAATCGCCGGTGTTAAGGCTGTGCGCGTATAAATCAATTATGGGATCGAAACCCGCAGGGATAGGCTCAGGCCCCCACGCGGCACCCGTGATGGGGTCAATCGCTAAAGTATCGCGATTATTGGAGGTGTCCTCTAACAGCAAATTAAACAAGTCCTTTACCTGGCTATAGTTTTCCACTTCTAATTGGAGCCATGAATAGGTATCTTCGCAGACACCGGTAATATCAACCTGCAACAAAGTATCGCGACATCCTAATGAATCCGGTGCGATAATCGTTAGATAAGGCAATGCCTTCAACTTAACAGAACCGGAAACAGGAGAAATGGGCCGATGATTACTACCAAAGCTTTCAAGAAATATCTGATATTTTAAGACAGTATCTTTGGTTGAAGCATTGGTATTCGTTATCCTGAACTCTATGGAGTCGGACTTTGCCGCTGTTATCGGATTAGCTGCGCCCCATATAACGCCACTGGGACTAATAGTGCTTGTTATGTCCATCCAAGCACCCTGGTAGTTATATTCTACCTTAATGTAACCCCCATCTTTTACGAGAGTATCCTCCCAGTTTAATATCTCTAATTTTATGCCATACACAGAATCCTTCTCGCAGGTGGCAGCTTTTACCATAAAGTACCCCGGCGTACACCTGATGGAGTCCTCCTTCGTGGTAATTTCTACTTTCGTGAGCGGCGCTACGACGATCGAGTCTTCGACAGGCAGCACTGTATAGGTATAAGTCGATTTGTTGGCTTCGGCCAGCGATACTTTATACTTTATAGTCTGGTTTTCCCATGTCGTATTCGTATCTTTCACTGCGAAAGTGAAAGTAGCAAATGTATCTGCCGCAGGCAAGGGGAAGGAATCACTATAAAACGATGCCGGCGCAGGGGGTTGACCGCCGTACGTCAAATTCACATATTGAAATTTGTCTGCATCTTCGGCATCAAATTGCAACCTCACATGTCCGCCCAAACAAGCGCCATGTAAAGTTACAGATACCGAAGCCCCCGAGCAATATACGGTATCACTCGAGGCCATCTCAATCCACGGCAGTGGCGGCACGACGACAGAGCCGGCGAATACAATGGAATCAGTGCCGGCCATTACAGGGCTTCCATTCGGATATACTAATGTAGCCGTATAACTAACCGTTACCGTACTGTGCGAAGTATTTTGGTTTTTTATATAAAAGGGGAAAGAGATGCTATCCCCAAGCGAAAACGTTTGCCCTATAAAGGAATTGCTCGATGTAGCGGCGCCAAAGCGCAAATCCACATATTGATAATCGGGATCGTCGGTTGTAAATTTCACCGCCAACGACTCATTCCAATGGCAGGTATGCGAGTCGGATGGAGCCGTTATAGCTACCAGCACGGTATCTTTTCCGCACCACGTAGCAGGATTATACTGGCTAATGTTAAGCACAGGCTGAGGCTGCACATACACGGGATACAGCTTCGCGATAGTGATGGCCGGCTGTCCGTACTGGGTGTAGATAGCGACAATTGAAAAACCCGCATATTCTGGAAAATTTGCAGGGATAATGATGTTCGTTGTACTGTCAGTGCCAGTAGAGGGGTCAACTACAATAATATTTTCGACCCAAGTTAAAGCAGCATTTTGAGGTGTAACGCTCCAGGTAATGTAATCACCTGTGCCCATTGTTACTCCTGATAACGTCGCTGTAATAGTTGAACCAGCACAAACGACATCCGGTGCGTTTACCGTTACAGTCTGTCCCAGCGCAAATGTTACCATACATAGCGTAACCGCTAAAGTCGCAAATAGTTTCCGAATACTCAAATTACGGAGAATCTTACTTTTTTTCATAGTAGGTTATAATTTTAATTTGTAAATGTTCTGTTATTTGTAAACATAATTACTAAGTATTATTTGTTTTTTTAAAAAATACGGTGCAAATTTAGGGAAGATTTCTCAATGTTGCAAATTTATTTTTCACTTTTTTTTAAAAAATAACATTAGAATGGTATCTGTTTTTTCTAATTTATTGACAGTCAGATTTTCGTTATATATAAACAAAATGTTAATTTTTTCGGAATGGCGGCTTAATGACCTTCGATTTTAGTAAACGCCCCCTGATTTTGACAAAAACTTCGTTTCCCGGGGTTGCCCGAATAGTTGGCAGGTAGCCCAGCGCTATCCCCACGTTCAGGCATGGCGACATGGTTCCTGATGTTACGGTTCCGATGACAGTGCCGTCGGCGTCGCAAATTTCGTAGCCGTGCCGGGGGATTCCGCGGTCGATCATCTGCAGGCCGGTCAGGCGTCGGGCAACACCGGCGGTCTTCTGGTTGAGCAGGTAGTCGCGGTCGAGGAAGCGGCCTTTGGCGTCGCTGAATTTGGTGATCCATCCCAGTCCGGCTTCGACAGGCGAGGTGGAGTCGTCGATGTCATTCCCGTAGAGGCAGAATCCCATTTCGAGGCGGAGGGTATCGCGGGCTCCCAGCCCTGCGGGCTTGACGCCATATTCTTTGCCGGCCTCGAAGACGGCGTCCCAGAGTCGCGGGCCGTCGGCATTGGCGACATATATTTCGCAGCCGCCGGCGCCGGTGTATCCGGTAATGGAAAGGATGGCGTCGGGGATGCCGGCGACGACAGCCTTCGTAAACGTGTAGTATTCCATCCGGAGGATGTCGGTGTCGCAAATTTTTTGCACGGCCGCCAGCGCTTTCGGTCCCTGTACGGCAAGCTGGCAAATTTCGCCGGAGGCGTTGTAGAGTTCCTTCCCGGGGGTGAGGCCGAAGCAGGGGGCGTAGTGAGACAGAAAAGCCCAGTCTTTGGCAATGTTGGCGGCATTGACAACCAGCAGATATGTCTGCGGGTCGATGCAGTACACCAACAGGTCGTCGATAATGCCGCCCTGTCCGTTGAGAAAGCAGGAGTACTGCACCTTCCCGGGTACAAGCACGGCGGCGTCATTGGATGTGAGATACTGAATAAAGTCGAGCGCTTTGGGGCCTTTGACCCAGATTTCGCCCATGTGGCTTACGTCGAACACGCCCAGCGCATGGCATACAGCGCGGTGTTCGTCGTTGATTCCGGAATATTCTACCGGCATATTGTATCCGGAGAAAGGCGCCATCTTCGCGCCCAGACTAATGTGTTTACTGGTAAATACGGTATTCATGCTAATGTATTAATATACTAATGTGATTAATGGTTATTATTCTTAATTCTTAATGGCAAAGGGTATGCCGATTCGCCGGATTTCTTCCTTGAGGAATCCGCGCTGGCGGGGGTTACGCACTTTGTGCCGTTTAAAATAAAGCAGTTCATGGGTGTCGGCGGTAATGAGCATGGTGAAGCAGGAAGAGGACTTCAGCTGCTCGTCGAGGGAGAAGATGGCGAGGCCGACCACCGTGTCAGGGCTCGCATTGGTGAGGGCATCGGCAATTTCGGCACGCGATACGATTTTGAGATGCCCTCCGAAGCGTTCCATTTCCGCGTCGGGTATTGGGGAGGGGATATCGTCGGCGGCAATCAGAATGGTTCGGGAGCGCAGTTGGGGTATATTATTATTATAGGTGTCGATGTCGGCACGCGCCATCGAGGGGTTTTGGCGTATCAGGCGAACATGTTGTTGAATGATATCAACGAAGGCTTCCATAAAGAGGATGGCATCGTCTTCGTCGCGGCCTTTGCAGGTAAGCGGCCAGAGCATAAAGTCGGAGAGTTTTTCAAATACCGTATTGCCCCCCATAACGAAGTTGAGGAATGTATAGCCGTTTGGTACGTCGTCGTCGTGATATGTTCCGCCGACGATGAGTAAAAAGGTGCGGTTGGCATCGCCGATACGCCGGTTAAATTCGGCCGTATCAATAAAGGCGACCGGCGTGATTGTCCAGTTTTTTTCGACCGCCGAGCGCAATGCGGCGTCGAGCAGCATGTTCTGCCCCGAGAGGACGACATCGGTGGTTGTCCTCAACACACGTTCGGCCTGCTCCGGCGTAGGCACTGCCCGTTTCTGGGCAAACACGCCGACCGCCATACAGAAAAATACCACATATAATAATAAGAGTCGTTTCATCCTTTTTAAAATTTGACGACAAAGATAGGAAATTAATTACAAATTACGAATTACGAATTACGTTTTGCCTAATCCGTAATTCATAATCCGTATTTAAAAAAAATTAACCGCCTCTCGGCAATCGGTAAACACTTTGAGCAAATCGGTAAGGACTTCAGCCCATAAGTAGTTACCTTTTTACGAAAAGTAGTTACCTTTCGTCGAAAAGTAGTTACCTTTTTACGAAAAGTAGTTACCTTTCGTCGAAAAGTAGTTACCTTTTTACGAAAAGTAGTTACCTTTCGTCGAAAAGTAGTTACCTTTCGTCGAAAAGTAGTTACCTTTCGTCGAAAAGTAGTTACCTTTTTACGAAAAGTAGTTACCTTTTTACGAAAAGTAGTTACCTTTTTACGAAAAGTAGTTACCTTTCGTCGAAAAGTAGTTACCTTTTTACGAAAAGTAGTTACCTTTTATCAAAAAGTAGTTACGTTTTTACAAAAAGTAGTTACGTTTTTTGAAGTACGGATTACACATTGCGCATTACAGCGTACGTATCTTTAATCATTCCCTGTCAATCATTTATTACAGTGTTCCGGTACAGGGGCGTCCGTCACGGCGTCCGCAGGGGGAGACTTTAATGTGGCTGTTGAGTTTGTAAATGAGGATGGCTTCCATAGTACCTACGGGATGAACGACGCCGGCACGGGCGTACTCGAGCGGATATTCGTACACGCAGGAGAGATTGAACCTCCCCCACTCTACCCCGACAATCAGTCCGGCTTCGGCGAGGGTTCGGTATAGCAGTCCGACGGTGAGTACCGCGGTGGGGAAATTGATATGCAGATTGGCATTAAACTCTTCCTGAAATACATGCGGGGATTCGATGGCTTTGGAATGGATGAGCGTGGCGGCGGCCGAGAAGTCCCACCAGCTTTTTTCGCGGCTGAAGGCATAGAGGCCGTGGTTCGAGCGGTACCGAAGATACAAAAAATTGGTATTGGCAAAGGGCGCCTGGCCGGCCTGAATAAACGAGAGAAGGTTGAGCGACGAGAGACCGATGACCCAGTACCCCCGCCCCGGAAAGACAATCTCGAGCCCGACGTCGGTATTGTATCGCGACTCGGGACGGGCGCCGAAGAGGGCGGGGTCGGTGATCGACGATTCGAGCCGCGCCTGCGACCAGTCGTATGCTACGCGCTGGTATCGCAGGCCGAATCCCATATTAATATCGACTGTTTCAAAGCGAGCCGAGTAAGCGTATGTAAGGGCGACGTCGGCGGTGGTAGTATATCCGATTTTATCAAAAACAGCCCTCAGACCGAATTGCGATCGCATCATGTCGTTGAAATACACGCCTGATAGTATGGATGTCCGGGGCGCCCCCTGAAATCCTATCCACTGGCTTCGGTGCGCGATACCGAAGCGCAGGGGCGAGAGGTTGGCGTCGAGCGCCGAGGGGTTTATAAAATAAGTATCCATCCAGTAGTTGCTCAGGCGGATGTTCGACTGTCCGGCAAGGCTTCCGGCCACGAGGAGGGCAGTAAGTAAGAGTATTGTCTGTTTCATTTATCGTATCACTGTGATATATCCGCAATTTTTGTTAGCTCCCGACGCGCCGCTGTCGAAGAGGCAATAAAAGTAGGTGTCGTTACTTACCGGCACGCCGCGGTAGGTTCCGTCCCAGCCTTCCGTTCCCCGATAGAACAGCACGCCGTTGCGGTTATATACTTCGAGGTACCATCCTTCCATAAAGCGGTCGTTGATCCCGTCGCCGTTAGGGGAAAAGGTATTCGGGCGCCGGTCGTTGTCGGCATGGATGAATGTTTCGTCGGTTTCGAGGCATCCGTAGGGGTTGGTAACCGCTAATTTCACGAGGAAATAGCCGTCGCCCGTTACCGAATAGGTGTGCTGCACCGGGTTTCCGTTATCTTCCGAGCCATCGCCGAAATTCCATACGTAAAATGATTCCGGAGTTTCGTGTGTCTGGAATTGGACGGCGGGGTCGTTGTTGGTTACGGTCTGCTTGTCGGCTACGATTTTATAATATTCAAACGGATATAGCCCGACCGCGACGGTTCGTTCGTTCCGGCATCCTGCCGGCGAGATTCCCAGCACGGTATAGGTTCCTTCGGCATAAATGGCGGTGGTATTTCCTTCGGCCCCCGTACTCCAGCGATAGGTTTCGGCACCGCTGACGGTTAGCACCACCGAGTCGTCGGGGCAAAATCGGGGTTCGGGCGGATAAATGAGCAAATCGGGCAGCCCTTCTACGCCGACCTGCTGGGTGAGGTGGTAGGTACAAATCCGGTTGGTTACGGTCAGGGTTACGGTATAGATTCCGGCCTGCGCAAAACGGTGCGTGGCGATGCGTCCAAGCGACGTGGTGCCGTCGCCAAAATCCCAGACATAGACATCGCCGGGCTGCTCGTCATATACTTTTGCATCGAAGGCATAAATGTGTTCGGTGCAGTCTTTCATTTCCGGTTCGATGCCGAAGAGTTCCTGCGTAACGGAGACATCGAAGGATGTTTCGGCCCGGCATCCGCGCGAATCGGTAACCGAAACAAAGCCCATCCCTTCTTCGTCGGTGGCCATGCTTTCGCCGTGCGTGCCGACCGGCGTTCCCCGCGACCAGCTGTACACGTATGGCGGGACTCCCCCGGTTACGATAGCCGTTGTAACGCGGATTTTACGGTTGGTTGTGCAGTCGAACGACGGGGCGCTTTCCGTCTGCACCGAGATTTCCTGCGGGCGCTGTATGGTATAGCTTTTTGTGGCCGTGCAGCCGTTCCGGTCACGGACATCAACCAAATAATCGTTTGCCGGGACAGCATTGAGCCGGGCTGTAGTATCGCCGGTAGACCACAGATAGGCGTACGGCGGCGTGCCCCCCGACACATTTAGCTGGATGGCTCCGCCATTGACATCGAAGCAGTCCATCACATGGGTTACGGCGGCGGCGATGTTTACGGGAGCGGGTTCGAGAATGGTAAAGGTACGGTCAAAACGGCAGGGCTGGACGTCGCTGATGTGGACGGTGTAGGTTCCGGCCGAGAGGTGTGTCCGGTCGGAGCCGGCGGCGGGGTCATCTTCCCATTCAAAATGTACCGGCGGCACACCGCCTTCAAAGTAAAGACGGATGCTCCCGTCGGCCGCTCCGTAACAGGATACATGCCTGACCACCGGCTGCATGACAAAGAGCGGCGGCTCTTCGATATGCACGTCGATGGAGGCGGCACAGCCCGTGGAGTCGGTAACCGTAATCACATAGTCGCCCGGAGGCATATTGTCCTTATAAAACCCCGAAAGGTAGGTATTCCATATAGCATAAAAGGGCGCGAAGCCGCCGGAGACAACACTGACGGCGATGGTGGCGTTGTCGTCGCCATAGCAGGTGATGGGAGTGGTTTCCGCATGGAGAATAATTTCGTCCGGCTGGGTCAATGCGTAGGTCGCCGCGGCGGAGCAATAGACGTCTTCGACATGTACCTCATAGGTTCCGGCAGGCACATTGCGCAAGTCCTGCTCAAGCCCGACAACGAGACTGTCATTTATCCACTCATACCGATAGCCCCATCCGCCGGAAGGCAGGGGGATTTGAATCCCTCCATCAACCCGGATGTCAATAATGCCGTCAGCCGACTCGAAACAGTGCAGGTCGGCTTTGGTAACGAGGGAAATGGTGAGCCGCTCCGGTTCGGTAATCACCACCGACGCCGTTACGGGGTTGCAGGCGTTAGAGTCGGTTACGCTCAGAGCATAGCTTCCCGGCCCCAGCCCCGAAAGGTTCAACGAGTCGGCAAACGGGACGCCGTCCTTCGTCCAGGTGAAGGCATAGGGCGTAACGCCGCCGGCCATATTCAGCGTGATGGCTCCGTTCATAGCTTCGAAGCAGGTTACGTGATGCACATCGAGCACATCGAGCGCCAGCGCATCCGGCCTCCCGACAGTATAGGTTCCGCTGTACGTAGCGCTCCGCCCGTCGGTGAGCAGCAGTTGATAAGTCCCGGCCTCGAGGTTCGTGAGCGCCGTGGTGTCGGCCGTAAAGCCGCCGGGGCCTGTCCATGCCACCGTATAAGGAGGCACGCCGCCGGCAATCACCATGTCGATGCTGCCGCCGCCGGTCGAATAATGACAGGGGATACCGGTTACGGTAATGGTCGGCGTGAAGGGCGGAAATACCGTTATCTCGACGGTGAAGGGCGCGCCCATACAGCCATTGGTTATCGGCATTACACGGTATGTAACGACGACCGGGACATCAACAACGACGTTCAGCAGCTGGCTGATGACCGGCTGCGGCCAGCTCTCGTCGGTGGCGCCGGAAACGCCTCCGGGCGGGTTGATTGATACTACTTCCCAGGTATAAACGGTACCTGCCGGCACGGTATCGACGGCATCGGTAACGGGGTTAATGAAAAACATCGTTCCGGTATTAATCGAATCGGCCTTGTCGGTAATCTGCGGCACCGGCTTTACCGTAACCGGCACAATGGCCGACGTCAGACTGTTGCACAGCCCTTCGGCATACGATACGGTGCCGTAATACCACGCCCCGCCAACGGTATCGGTCGGGGGCATATAGCTTGCGGCCGTGGCGCCGGCAATGGCTACGCCGTCGGCATACTGGTCGGTCGTACTGTAGTACCATTGGTAGACGGGCGTACCGTTGTCGTCCTGCGTTTCGACGGTAAGCATCGCCACGTTCGACCAGCGGCAGACCTCGAACGGCTGCGGCTGGACAGTGATAGAAGGGCCGGGGACGACCTGGACAACGGTTCCCGTCGTCGCTACACTACATCCGCTGTAAGGAGGCTGGGAAACGGCACAGATATAGGTTCCCGCATCGGCAAGGACACCGGTTAGAGAGCAGGTATCGGCAGCGGAAACAGGGGTTCCGTTGTGAGACCATATATAATTATAGCTCGTATCGACGCCTCCCGATACCGTTACTTCGAGCGTTACGGGGGTATTGGCGCAAATGGTCAGGCTGCCGGGGGGCTGCACGGTAATTACCGGCGGGTCGAAGACCTGTATTTCGGCAATCACCGCCGCGGCCGGGGCACAGCCGCCGTCGGGGAAATCAATCGTTACATAATAATAATAAGTACCCGCAGCGGTGAAGTCGGTCGGTGGCGGGGTGTACGTGTGGGACGTGGCTCCGGCAATGAGCGTACCGCCGGCGGTTGTGGGTGTTGCGTTTTTATACCAGGTATAAACGGGCAGGCCTGCGCCGTAAGCATAAGCTACACTCAGCGACGCCGGAGAACCGCCGGTACAGATGGTTTGCACGGCTACCGGCTGCGTAATCTCCGGTTGCGGCATAACCGTAACGGTAGCACCCGAGGACAGGCCGCCGGTGCAGGTATTCACGCTGGCGTCGGTTACGCGCACCAGCAAATAGACATAGCCCCCCGTATCGGCCACAGGCACGGCGACAGTGGCCGTGCTGCCGGTTGATATAAGCGACTGCTCGCTGCCGCCGTTCATCGTATAGAAAAAGGTATAGGGCGCCACGCCGTTTTCACCGGTAAAGGTCAGTGCCGGTTCCGGGGCAAGGACACATACCGTCGTGCTGCCGGTTAGCACTCCCGAAGGCGCGGGTTTCACCACTATCGTTACGGTAAAGGGCATCCCCGTGCAAGCGGGCGTGGTGCCCGACACGGGCGTTACGGTATAGGTAACGGTGGCTGCGGCGGTGGTTCCGTTCGTCAGTGTCTGGCTAACGGATGTCTGGGCGCTGCCCCCGCTCAACCCGGTAACGGCGCCGGAGGGAGTGCAGACAGGCAGCGGCCATTGGTACGTTGTACCCGGAGGAACAATCGTACCGCCGCCGTGCAGCGGTGTTATCGAAAACGAACCGCCGCTGCAAATTGTATCCGTCCGGTTTTCGATAATCGGTTTGAGATATACGGTTACGATAACACTAAACGGATTGCCGATGCAGGCACCGGCTTTCGGGGTTACGGTATAGGTCGCCGACCGGACGGTATCGGCGGCATTGGTCAGGGTGCCGCTAATCGCCGGGGCATCGGTGCCGGAGGCGCCACCGGAGATGTCGGCATCGGTAGCCGGCGCCGTCCAGCTGTACACAGTTCCTACGGGAATAATGGCGCCACCGCCGGACGGAATAAGGGAAAAGGCTTCGCCGCTGCACACCGCCACCCGTTGCGTATCAATAGCCGGACGGGGATTGACAATAATAGAATAATCGACCGTCGGGCCGGCACAGGAAGGCGCGTAGGCCAGCTCTGCGAAGGCGCGGTAACGGACGGTTATCGGCGCATTGGTGGTATTGATTAACACATGACCGGGAACAGTATCGGCACCGGAAGCCAGCATACCGGTAATACCGCCGACAGGAACCGCTGCCCATTGGAACAATACGCTGTCGGTCGTGCTGCTTAGCGTTACGGGCGAGGTGGTATCGCCGGAGCAGACGGTTTGCCCCGCCTGCGAAAACTGCGTCTGGGGCGAGGGATACACGACGATGGTAAATGTCGTCGGGTTGCCCGGACAACCGCCCGTCTCGGGGGTAACGACAATCGTCGCCGTATCGGGCGCCGTACCGCTATTGCGCGCAATAAACGACGGTATCGCGCCGGTGCCGCTCGCCGGCAGCCCGACAGCCGTATTGGAATTAGTCCAGCCATAAGTAGCCGTAGGCGTGGCGCTGAACGACACGGCGGGCACGGTAGCGCCGTTACAGTATTTCCCGTCAGGGACAGGCGTCATCACCGGCGCAGTGTAGATGGTCAGCGGACGGATAGCCGTTGTGGTGCCACAGGCATTGAAGGCCTTCAGGGTAATGGTTTTCTCACCGGGCGTGGCATAGACAACCGTCGCCGAGACAGAGCTTGCCGTAACCATACCGCTGTCTGTCGCCGGCAGGCCGCCGGGGAAGAGCCAGGTGTAGTTTACCGTACCGCCATTACAGCTATCGACCGCAGCGGAGGTGGTTATAGTAGTACCCGCCGGCACTTCGCAGGCCGTTGCCGGCAAGATGCCCGATAGCTTCGGCTTATCATTCACGATTACAATTTGCGGGTCGGAGGTATGGGTTCCGCAGGCATTGCCTGCCCTCAACCAGAAAGAATACGTGCCGGGGTTGTGCACCTCAATAGTCGGCGATGCCGACGACTTACCACCCAAAAACGTATAGGACGTGCCGGTGCCGCAATTCCCCACAGCATATTCGGCAGCCCACGTATAGCGCAGCGGATGGCAGGAATTGGAGGTATCGGTCGTCGTTACGGGATGGATAATGAGCGGAGCACAGCCTCTGTTTGTATCCAATATAAAGGTCGGCTTCTTGGCCTCGCCCACACAAATGACCGAGTCTTTGCTTTGGGTACCGCATTTGTTACCGAGCTTAAGACTTATTTTATACGTTCCGGCAGTCGTAAACGTCGGACATATCCTTTCCGAGCCGCTCAGCCACAGGTTCGGGTTCATACTGCCGTTATCATTTCCCAAACTCCCCTCATCGAGCGTAAAGCCGCTCGCCGGCGTTATCTGCCATACTTTTTTCCCCGGACGGCACTCCGCATTGGTTCCTCCCGTGGTTACTACTTCCGTCCAGTTTGTAGTATCGATAATACACAGCGGCGCATCGACACAGATGCTGTCAGAAATGACTTTGAACCCGATTTCCGGTATCGCCGACACATAAATAGGATAGGCATCCGCCGACGCCGCACCACAGTAGTTTTCAGCTTTAATAGAAAACCGAAACGCCGCCGAATAAAGCTCCTGTCCGGCGCCGAGAATCGAACTCTCACACGAACAGCTATCATACTGGTGCGTAATATTGGCCGGCAACGGGTCGAAGAGCGTAATGGGCAGCGAACCGTCGCCAAAATTTACCGTATAGGTAGTCGAACCCACCGGATTATCACTCGAAGCCGTCAGCGGAAAGGTGAGCAAATTACCCGCACAAATCTGCGTATTGGCCACCTTCTCAATCTTTACCCCCGGCACATTGCCTATAAAAACCGTATAGTTCGTCGTCCGCGAACAGGAACCCGCCGACACCGTAAACTGCAACGTCCAGACCCCAAAACTGTACACATGCGTGAGCGCCGTATTGAAAACCGCCGAACTGTAGCCCGGCGTGCCATCGCCCCAATTGATTGCATAATGCGTATTGGTAGCCGTAGTCGATGAAAAATTAACAAATGTAAACGACTGCGGGCTGGTATCGTCCGTACACGACCGGTACACAAACGGAATATCGGGGTCAGGCCCGAGCCGCGCATCGGGCACCTGATACGCCGTAACGACATGAGCCGTAGTCGCCGAACAGTGCAACGTCGTATTATCATAAACCGTCAGCGAAACATTATAATTTGTCGTGCCGGTTGATGTGCCCGGATACCCGTGCCCCGGATTTTCATAACTCGACCCCGTACCATCACCAAAAAGCCAGCTATAAGTACCTACATTCGGCGTACCGGTATAGGTAAACTGCGTCGTAGCACACTGACCGGAAGTCGCCGTAAAATCGGGCGCCGGCAACGGAACCACCGTAAAGGTATGTAACACGTCCGAGACCGTCAAATACACCCCATCCGAGACCGACGTAATACGATACTCATAGCTGCCCGGCACCGATACCGGCAGCGGAATAGCCGTAACCGCATCACTGTAAGACGACGAAACAGCCGTCTGCACCGGCCCGCCATTCACGGTATAGGTAAAAATATAGGGCGCCGTGCCCCCAAAGCCCGTCAGCGTAATAACAGGCGAGGTTCCGCCCTCACACACGCTATCGCGCGTGGCCGTAATAGTAGCCGAGAGGGTCTGCCCGTTCATGCCCGACCAAAAGCAGAAAAAGCAAAGCAATAAACACATTGCCACAACCGATTTAACATTCCGCAACATATAAATAAGTATAAAAAGGATATTATTTCGGGGCAAAGGTAGGAATTAATTACGAATTTAACGATGAAGTATGAACTATGAAGTATGAACTATGAAGTATGAACTATGAAGTATGAACTATGAAGTATGAACTATGAAGTATGAAGTATGAAGTATGAGGTATCGTTCATCGTTCATCGTTCATCGTTCATAGTTCATAGTTCATAGTTTAAAAAAAAATTTGGCGGATTAAAGAAAAATATAGTATCTTTGCACCACATTCAATATAAAGACATGTATATTGTTAATAACTTTCTCATAAAAAGTTCCGGTAACCCCCGCTTTATACCGGAAAAACCCGTAGCTTTGTGCTGCGCTGACGCATTCAGCACAGCGCACAGCGCACAGCGCACAGCGCACAGCGCACAGCGCACAGCGCACAGCGCACAGCGCACAGCGTAATCATTTCCTCAAATACAAACTATCTTAATACAACCCCGCAGGGCGAAAGCCTCTGTCGGGGTTTTCTATTGGTATCGTATCCTTTATATAAATCACAATATAAATCACAGTCCTCATAAAATCAAAAAAATCATAGTTCAGACTAATACAGTAAACAAATGAAAAAAATTCTCTTCCTTTCCGTTTTATCCCTCTCCCTGACCCCGGCCTTCGGGCAGTCGCGCGTTGTACAAATTGAGCAACTCTCGACCACCTACGGCGCCACGCCGACCGTAACCTTCCGCGTCTATTGGGACACGGCGCCCGTCGGCGCCAAGCATTTGGACAGCGTCTGGGTGTTTGTCGATTACCAGCGCATCAACGCCGGCAATGTGTTGGACAGCTGGGCGCCGGCCACCCTCGCCACTCCGGTGGCCTCCGTGAGCGCCGGCACGCCGAGTTACCCCTTCCAGCCCGCGGCGCGCGGCTTCTACCTGCGGGGCAATGCCGCCGGCGCATTCAGCTCTACCGTAACGGTAGAGCTGCAAAACCTGGCCGACGCCAAATTCAACTGGTGCGCCTACGCTACCGACTACCCCCCCAACGCCACCCTCGGCGCCGCGCATTATGACCTGCACGGCACTCCGCCCTTTGAGATTAACGGCTCTTCTTTAGGCTCCGGTGTCCGCACCTTCTCCGGCGAATGTATCACGACCCTGACCGACGCCACCGGCTGCCCGGGCTTAATTCCCACGCCGCCCGCCACGCCGGTGCTCTCCGCCGCACCCGACTCCGTCTGTACCGGCGACACGACAACCCTCACCGCCACCGCCGCCGATGCCGCCTTCTACAGCTTCGATGACGGCGCCACATGGATAGCCACGAACTCCGCCACTTTCTCGCCAACGGCCACAACCGAATACCCCGTTGCCATAAAGAACGCTGCCGGCTGCACCGCCACCGGTGCGCCCGCCACCGTTACCCTCGTGCCGCCGCCGGTGCCTGTATTTATTAGCCCGCCGGCGACCTACTGCGCCGACAGCACCTTTGACCTCACCGCCTCCGCCGGCGCGGGCAGCTCGTATTGCTTTACGCAAACTTACACCGGCGCCTCGCATAACCCCTACCTTTCGGGGAATGATACCGACGCCGGCGTTGATTGCGACTTCCCGACGGTACAACACTGCTCGCCTTCAGGCGACAGCACCTTCACGGTACGGATGCCCGAAAGCGGCAGCGTAACCATCTGCGTGCGGGCATGGAACGCCTTTGGTTGCCCGGCTGACACGTGCGTTACTATTGGCGCTACGCCCGCCCCGGCCTTCGCATTAATTTCTCCACAAGGCACCAATGTCCAAACAATACCGTTAGGCCAGCCGCTAACCACCGTTATTACTTACGGCGCCACCGACGCCACCGACGTTACCGTCGAAGGCCTGCCCGCCGGCCTGAGCTACACATGGAACGCCCCGAATGTAGAAATTACCGGCACGGCCGCTGCCTCGGCCACCGTCGGCGCGCATTCCTACACCGTAACCGCTACCGGTAATTGCGGCGCCACTACCACGCAGG
>JAISXF010000086.1 GCA_031270845.1 Prevotellaceae bacterium | reverse complement strand
GATGAACTTCATCCGGTACGTGGATTTTTCCTAAAATTACGGATTACGGATTAATTACGGATTACGATGGCCGGGGCGAAAAATTTTTCGCCCTCGCTGTTTTTGTTTGACGGGGGATTTGTAATTCGTAATTCGTAATCCGTAATCCGTAATCCGTAATCCGTAATCCGTAATCCGTAATCCGTAATCCGTAATCCGTAATCCGTAATCCGTAATCCGTAAATTATTTCTATCTTTGCCATCCAAAATCAAAAATTAAATAGTAATATGTACAAACATTGTTTTCTTATTTTATGGGCGTTTGCGGCGGTGATGCCCGCCCGTGCCGACGAGGGTATGTGGCTGCTGCCGCTTATCGAACGGCTGAACCTGCAGGATATGCAGCACAAGGGTCTGCGCTTGACTGCCGAACAAATATACAGCATCAACAACTCCAGCCTGAAGGATGCGGTGGTGATCTTCGGCAGCGGATGTACCGGAGAGATGATCTCGAACCGGGGGCTGCTGCTGACAAATCATCATTGCGGCTACAGCCATATCCAACAACTTAGCAGTATCGAGCACGATTACCTGCAGGATGGCTTCTGGGCGCCGACGGAGGCCGATGAAATTCCGGCATCGGGGTTATTCGTAATGTTCCTCGAAAATATTACCGACGTGAGCGACCGGTTTAATACCGCACTCGATTCGACGACGACAGAGAAGGAGCGGCAGGCGAAAATCGAGGAAATCTCCGAGCAGATAGAACAGCAGGAAAAGGCGGCGAGAAGCCCGCACACCTACGTTCAGGTAATGGAATTTTTCGGCGGGAATGCCTTCTATAAACTAACCTATACATTCTACACCGACATCCGGTTTGTGGGCGCGCCGCCGTCGTCGATAGGAAAGTTCGGCGCCGACACCGACAACTGGATGTGGCCGCGCCATACGGGCGACTTCTCGCTCTTCCGCGTCTATGCCGACCGCGACGGCAATCCGGCGCCCTACTCGCCCGACAATGTCCCCTACACGCCAAAGCATTATTTTCCCATTTCGCTGGCCGGCGTGCAGCCCGACGACTTCGCGATGGTCATCGGATACCCGGGCAGCACGTCGCGCTACTACACGTCGTGGGAGGTCGAAGAACGGATGACTGTGTCGAACAGCCCCCGAATCCGTATCCGCGGCGTGCGTCAGGAACTGATGATGGAAGACATGCAGGCCGACCCGAAGGTGCGCATCCAGTACGCCTCGAAGTATGCCACCTCGAGCAATTATTGGAAGAACTCGATTGGGATGAATAAGGCGTTGAAGAAACTGCGCGTCGTCGATCGCAAGCAGGCGCAGGAAGCCGCCTTTGACAAATGGGCGCAGGCCGACCCGCAACGGGTACAACGCTACGGCGACGTACTCAATCGAATCCGCCAGGCCGTCGAAGGTCGCGGAAACACCGAGCGGTCGCTGCTGCACATCAGCGAATGCTTAAGCCGAGGCTCCGAAATCATCGGCTTCGCGCGGGCATTCATTACCTGTTATGAGGCGCTGGCGCGCCCCGACAAAAACGCCGATGATTCGGCCACCATCGCGCGTTTCCCGTTCACCATCGCACGGCGGATGGAATCGTTCTTTAAAGATTATAACCTCCCGACCGACCGTAAAATATCGGAAGCCATGTTCCGGCTTTATGCCGAATTGGAGCCGCAGAGCGCGGACGACCTGTTCCCGTCCGTCAAAAAGAAATACCGGAGCGACGTCGGTTTTGGGAAATATACCGGCGACCTCTTCCGCCGTACCATGTTCACCGACCGCGCGAAAATTGAAGCATGGTTAGCCAACCCGAACACAAAAGCCCGTATCCGGGCGCTGGAGAATGACCCGGCATTCGCACTGGCACTGGCCGTATCGAAAAAAACGGAAGCCCTGGGCCGCGAAACAGCCCCCTTCGACGAACAGTTGTCCGCCGGAGTGCGTCTTTACATGGCCGGACTGATGGAAATGAACCCCAAAAAGGCTTTCTATCCCGATGCCAACTTCACCATGCGCCTCACCTACGGACAGGTGAAAGGGTACCACCCCGCCGACGGCGTTACCAACAGCTACCTGACCACCCTGAAAGGCGTTATCGAAAAGGAAGACCCCGACAACTGGGAATTTGCAGTGCCTGCGAAGCTGAAAGAACTGTACTACTCCGGCGACTTCGGCGCGTATGGCGAAAACGGCGAAATGCCCGTCAACTTTATCTTCAACGGCGACATCACCGGCGGCAACTCGGGCAGCCCGGTGCTTAACGCCCGCGGCGAACTCATCGGCACTGCCTTCGACGGCAACTGGGAAGCCATGAGTGGCGACATCGCCTTTGAACCCGACCTCCAACGATGCATCAACGTCGATATCCGCTACGTGCTTTTTATCATCGACAAGTTTGCCGGAGCCACCCGCCTGATTGACGAATTAGAAATCAGGAATTAGGAATTGCCTGCGGCGGATGAAAATGGATAAATGGATGAATGGATAAATAGATGAATGGATGAAAATGGATGAATGGAATACCCGCTTGCCGCAATTCCTAATTCTTAATTGACATGGTACATGACTTTGCATCGTTAGGCGACTCCATATCGGCCTGTTTGCGCGGAGCCGACCGCTGGCCGGAGCTATCCGATGCCGTGCAAAAAAGCATCGCCGTGAACCCCTGGTTTACGGAAACCAATATCCATCGAATGCTGACGGCTATTGCGGAAGACTGGCTGGATGTGTCGAATCTGATACCGTGGCTGCGCGCCTATGCCGTGACGGATACGCCGGCGCCGGTAGGCGTAGTGATGGCCGGCAATATCCCGCTGGTCGGGTTTCACGATTTTCTGTGTGTGCTGGCGTCGGGGAACAGTTTTATTGGAAAACCGTCGCACAACGACCGCTTCCTGCTGCCCGCACTGGCCGCACGGTTAATCGACAGTAACCCGCGCTGGCAACGACGGATTACCTTTGTCGATGCCTTGCCGTTCGACCGCCTGGGGGCGTTCATCGCCACAGGGTCCGACACCACCGCACGGCACTTCGCCGCCATCGCCGATGCCGGCGCGATACCGGCGCTAATCCGCCATAACCGCCGGAGCGCAGCCCTCCTCACCGGCCGCGAAACCACCGCCGAACTGCACGCATTGGCCGACGATATACTCGCCTACTTCGGCCTCGGATGCCGGAACGTGTCGCTGCTCTACATCCCCGAAGGCTATGACTTCTCGCCCCTGGCCGCCGTCCTCGCCGCCCGCGCCGGCATCCGGCGATACGCCGCCTACGACCACAACTACCGATACCGGAAGGCTATCCTGACGATAGAAGGAAAACCATTGATAGATGCCTCGGCTGTTTTGCTCTGCAACGAAAGCACGCTGCACGCCCCGCCGGCCGTCGTGCATTTCGACTTTTACAAACACCTCTCCGATGCCCTCGAAACAATCGACAGGCACAGCGAGCTGCTACAATGCGTCGTCGGCGACACCCGCATTTGTGATAAATTTTGTACCTTTGGCGCTGCACAGCGTCCGGCCCTGCACCACTATGCCGACGGTATCGACACCATGCGCCTGCTAAACACAGTCAACAGACCAATAGACTAACAGACCAACAAATCAACAACTATGATCTACCGATTTAAAGTAACATTCAACGCCTCCAAAGGCTTTTACCGCCTCTACGAACTGTGGGGCGAAAACACCCTGTACGACCTTCACGAGCACATCGTAAACGACTTGAATTATGCACCCGACCAGATCGTCTTTTTCGCTGTAAAAGACAAGAGCGGCAAGGAGCGGAAGAAATACGGGCTTTTCGATTTCGGCCACGGCGCGATGGACGAGAAGACCATCGACGTACTGATTTCGCATAACGAAACAACCCTCTTTTACGTCTTCGACGTCCGCGGAAACCGAGAGCTATGTATGACTTTCGTAGAAACAGACGACGAACTGCCGCGAAAAAGCTATCCCCGCACCGCCGACGAAAAAGACGATGCCCCCCCGCAATTCATCGATATAAACTCCCCAAGCCCGGAAGATTTGCAAATAGACGAGCTATAGAATTACGAATTACGAATTACGAATCACATCCGTTGAATATTGAATATTGAATTTTATTTCCTACCTTTGTGGCTCAATTTAATCTTTAAAAAATTAAAAGTATGACAAAAATTAAAATTGGTATTAATGGTTTTGGCCGCATCGGACGCTTAGTGTTCCGCGCGGCTGTGGAAGAACGTAACGACATCGAAGTAGTCGGAATCAATGACCTCATTGGGGTCGATTACATGGCCTACATGTTGCGCTACGACACTATTCACGGACAGTTCAAAGGGACGATTGAAGTGCGCGACGGGCAGCTCGTTGTCAATGGGCAACGCATCCGAGTAACCGCCGAAAAAGACCCGGCGAACCTGCACTGGAGCGAAGTCGGCGCGGAATATGTCGTTGAATCGACAGGGCTGTTTCTGACGAAGGAAAAAGCCGCGGCGCATCTGCAGGCCGGGGCAAAACGCGTGGTGATGTCGGCGCCGTCGAAAGATGATACGCCGATGTTCGTTTGCGGGGTAAATCATCAAACGTACAAAGGCGAATCGATTGTGTCGAACGCCTCGTGTACGACAAACTGTCTGGCGCCGCTGGCAAAGGTCATTCATGATAACTTCGGGCTGATAGAAGGCCTGATGACGACCGTCCATGCCACAACCGCTACGCAGAAAACCGTCGATGGCCCGTCGGTGAAAGACTGGCGCGGCGGGCGGGCGGCATCCGGCAATCTTATCCCGTCGTCAACGGGCGCGGCGAAGGCCGTCGGGAAGGTAATCCCCGAACTGAACGGCAAACTGACAGGGATGTCGATTCGCGTACCGACGCTGGACGTCTCGGTGGTTGACCTCACCTGCCGTCTCGAAAAACCCGCTACCTATGAGGAAATCAAAGCGGCGGTGAAGAAAGCGGCCGACGGCGAAATGAAAGGCATCCTGGGCTACACGGAAGATGACGTGGTATCGAGCGACTTTATCCATGAATCGCGTACCTGCGTATTTGACGCCAAAGCGGGGATTGCTCTCAATCCGCATTTCGTAAAATTAGTAGCGTGGTACGACAACGAGTGGGGATACTCGAATAAAGTACTGGATTTGATTGCTCACATGGCAACCGTCAGCTAAGCTGCGTGCGATGAAAAGATAAAAGGATGAAAGGGAACAGCGCCTTTTCATCCTTTTTGTTTTTATTCATTTATTCATTCATCCATTCGTCCATTCATCCATTCATTCATTCATTCATCCATTCATCCATTCATCCATGAAAAAAGTCCTTATCTTCTCCGCCCCTTCAGGGTCCGGCAAGACAACGATAGTCCGCCATCTGCTGGCGCGGTTTGAGGCGCTGGAGTTTTCCGTATCGGCCACCAGTCGGGCGCCGCGGGGCGACGAACAGCACGGGGTCGATTACTGGTTTGTACCGCCCGGACTGTTCCGCGAAAAAATTGCCCGTAACGAATTTCTGGAATGGGAAGAAGTTTATGCCGGACACTTCTACGGCACGCCGAACGCCGAAGCCGAGCGCGTATGGGACAAAGGGCATGTATTAGTCTGCGACATCGACGTGAAGGGCGGCCTGCGCATTAAGGAGAAGCTGGGCGCACAGGCGTTGTCGGTCTTTATCCGTCCGCCGTCGATCGAGGCCCTTCGCGAGCGCCTGCTGCGTCGCGGTACCGACACGCCCGAAGCCATCGAGCGGCGCCTGCAGAAAGCCGAAGAAGAACTGGCCTGTGCCCCGCTGTTCGATAAAATAATCGTCAATCATCACCTTCCCGAAGCGCTCAACGATGCAGAGGCCATCGTCCGGGCGTTCATAAATTAAAAAAGGACGCGAATCCCTTCGAGTCCTTTCCTAATAAATTTTATTAAGGCTGCAAAGGTACTATTTTTTTAAAAAATGAAAAATATTTTTGCAAAAAAAAATACTGGCGGTTCGCTTCCGACTCGCATCATTGATGCAAACCCAAGTTGAGGCTCAACTCCGACTTGCATCATTGATGCGAACCCAAGTTGAGGGTCAACTCCGACTCGCATCATTGATGCGAACCCAAGTTGAGGGTCAACTCCGACTTGCATCATTGATGCGAACCCAAGTTGAGGGTCAACTCCGACTTGCATCATTGATGCGAACCCAAGTTGAGGGTCAAC